>NZ_QAIM01000573.1:0-3507 GCF_003061035.1 Acidovorax sp. HMWF018 | reverse complement strand
GTTGTTCGACTTGTCGCCGTCAATATGGTTGACCTCTAGCCCGGTACCTTCTTTGCCTGATGCTGCTTGCAGAAGCAGGCGATGGACAAACCTGCCATACCCCTTCTTGTCGTGCCACAGATGCACATAGACATAGCCCTTGGCTGTGGTTTTCAAGGAAAGCGGCTTTCCAGTCTCCAGATTGAAGACCTCGCCGCCATCCGTGATGCGGTACTTTTCTCCGAAGCCCCGGATCAAGAAGCCCAATGCGTCCTTGTCGAAGCTGCGCGGAGCGGGGGGCGCGCTAAAAAGATCGTGTTGGCTGGTGCGCGTCATTCCTTCGCCCCCTTGATCCGCTGTGTCTTAGCCAGCGATGCTGCCGACTGCTCGCGCGTTTCGATGGTGATGCCGCCTTTGGTCTTGCGCTCCAGGCTCACCGTGCGGCGGCCTGTTCGGTCAAACGCGATGGGTGCGGGCACTGGGCCGCTCGCTGGCGCCTTGCTGGTGTTGGTCTTGCGCGGTGGCAGCGCGGGAATGTCGCGATCTGGGCCGCGCTCGCGGGCCATGGTGAAGGCGTTTTCAGCCATGCTGCAGGCCCTCCGATTCCAGAGAGTCCGGATTGCATGGGACGAGCTTCAAAACGAGACTCGCTTCATGCCACTTCTTCGCAGCCCACTCCTTCAGGATTTCGTTCACCACCTCATTGCGGCTGGCCTTCGCACCGGCGCGGGCCATCCAATGAGCGTCGATAACGCCCATGATCTCTTTGGGAATATCGACGCGGAGTTCCGTGGTCGGGCGGTCGTCATTTCGAGCCCGCGCGAACATGGGCAGGTCGTGGTTGCTGTCGTTGTTGTGGCTCATGCGGTCCTCTATTCAGAAACTCTCTCGCGCGGTCAGGACACGGGAGAAAGTGGCTTTGTCAGGGCGCCGAAATTCAGCGCGGCTGCGATGCGCGCGCAGGCGCGGCGCATGCGGGGTGTGTGATGGGTGCCCGCCCTCTCCCGGCTACGATGGGAGTCGCTTACACAACCATCACCGAGAGGGGCAGACGAAATGGACGACCAAGGCAACACATCACTGGCGCTTGCGGGCGCAGTGCACGCATTGCTCGGGGAATTGATCGTGAAACTCGTGGACAAGGGAGTTCTCACTTCAGACGAGGCTCTTGGGGTCGTGCGGAAAACGCGCACGCAGCTAGAAGCGCCGCAACTACCAGGAGGCATCCGAGCGAGCGTCTACCTCGAAAACTTGGAGGACTTTTTTGCTCAATCCAAGCCCGGTTGATCTCTGTCGCAGCGGCTGTTGCAGGGGATTCGGTCTTCGATCCTGGGGTGGCTGTGGTTTCGTCCGCCCCATGGATTCGCACATGCCCTGAATCAAGAGCTCGCCGCAACCAGCCACCAGAAGCCTTTGGGGCACTGAGGCGGTCTTCCCTCGACGCTGTCTGGCGTGCAGCGATGGTCGGGTCGAAGGCCTCGCTGAACCACTCCTGCGAGTTCGACCACTTGGCGCGAATGATTTGCTCCGTGCTGACTGCAGGACTAGGCGTGCGATCAGCCATGGGCGGCCTCCTTGGCTTCGGCTGGGGTGCCCAGCTCGGGCCAGATCAAGTGCCAGTCGTCCGGGCGCAGCGTCTTGCGCGATACGCCCAGTGCAGCATCCACAGCAGCGCAGTGCTCCACTGGTACACCGCGCTCCATCCAGTTGCTCAACCGTTGTGGTGTGACGGCCAGCAGTTCTGCGGAGGCTTTGAGTCCGCGAGCCTCTACCGCTTGCTTGAGTGTTTCCATATGCGGCGATTTTCACACCATGTGAATATTAATGTCAACACCCAGTGAAGCACACAACTCACAATTTGTTTAAGCTCCCGCTATGCCATCACGCCCAATCGACGTAGCTCTGAAAATTGCGAAGGAGCGCGGACTCAACCAGACCGCCTTTGCGGCCAAGCTGGGGGCAACATCGGCGGACGTGTCGAACTGGAAAAAAAGAGGCATGCCCGCTGACAGGCATCTGGATGTGGCTATGGCGCTTGGCATATCTGTGGATGCTCTTTTTGCCGGTATCCCGAACGTGGTCCCCGCTCCCATCGGTGGCCGCAGCATCCCCGTCATCAGCGCCATTCAGGCTGGCATGTGGTGCGAGATCGTTGACCAATTCCAGCCAGGCGATGCGGACGAGTACCTGCTTACGGACTTGGAGCTGTCAGCTCACGCTTTTGCGCTCACGATACGCGGCGACAGCATGCTCCCAGAGTTCAACCCAGGCGACAGGGTCATCATCGACCCAGAGGTTGCCCCGCACCCTGGCGACTTTGTGGCCGCCAAGAACGGCGAGCAGGAAGCCACTTTCAAGAAGTACCGCCCGCGCGGCATGGATGCCCAGGGCAACATGGTTTTCGAGCTGGTGCCACTGAACGACGACTACCCAACCCTGCGTTCCGATATTCAGCCCATCAGGATCGTGGGGACCATGGTTGAGCATAGGAAGTACCGCCGGGCACGGTAGATGCCGGATCGGCGGCCTGGCGTATCGCCGCCACTCACCAAGGAAGCTGGATGTTCGGGTTATTCAAGAACCGCAAAAAATACAACGGCACCGTCGATACAAAGCTGAACAACGAATACCAGATTCAGACACGCGAGAATGAGTTTTTCCCAGGCATGCTTGCCTATCTGAAGCTCATTGATGGCGCTTGGGACTCCAACATGACCGAGGACGAGGCCGCCATGTACATAGCCTCGCTGTATGTTGCCGGACTCAAGAAGCACGGATTCCACGCAGTTGCCATACCAGTCTTGGAGCGACTGATGTCAGCTGGGCAATTTGGCGTGACCCACGGCACCATCCGTGTTGAACTGGCGCATCGATTTCTCTCTGCTATAGATGATGCGCAACCGGCGCGAGCGGCCGATCCAGAACCAGCCGTAGCCACAGTGCCTGTTGGCACCGAGGATTGGCGCGATAGGCCTGCTATCTTTCGCAAATGAAAGCGCTGTTGTTGCTTGCCTTTGGGATTGTCATCACCAGCGTGGACGCTACCGCGCGCACTGACCGCGACCGCACCCAGGTGCGGGCCTTCCGCGCCGAGAACCCCTGCCCCGCTACCGGCCGCACGCGCGGCGCCTGCCCGGGGTGGCACGTCGATCATGTGATTGCCCTATGCGCTGGCGGTGCTGATAGGCCCAGCAACATGCAGTGGATCACGAGAGAGGACCACCGGTTCAAGACGCTGGTGGATGTGAGGGAATGCCGGAAAACCCGGCGGAAGGAAACAAATGACGCCTCAAGAACACGAAGCGCTGCAACTCAAGATGAAGAATCTCGCGCAGCAGACTCTCATTACGTGGCTTGCTGATCTTTGGCGGGCGCGCCTTGCCATAACGCCGGAGCCCGAGCGGTCAATGACTCTAGCGGCGATGGAAGCAAAGTGACCTTGCCCCTGTTTCGTGTAGTTCTTAACCCACGATTCACGCGGCCTTTTTGCGCTGTGCCTCGTACCAGCGTTGTTCGTACTGCATCGGG
>NZ_QAIM01000076.1:0-1489 GCF_003061035.1 Acidovorax sp. HMWF018 | reverse complement strand
CTGGCTTGTCTGTCTGGTCGGTTGGGTTGCCTCAATTGTCCTGGCAAGACGTCAACCGGGAAACGACGGTGGGGAGTATTTCAGCAGCCTGCTAAGACGAATGTTCTCTCGACGCATTTTTGACTCCTTTGCCCGGCGAAATCCCGCCAATACAGCGACTAGTTGGCGCGGATCCTACTTGGGCAATCGAAACCAAGTCATGTCTCGCAGATTACTTTTCTGTAATGTTCCAGAGATATTTAAATCATCTCCACCGAAGAATTGTTTTTATTGCTGATTGGTTGTACTGAAGCTGCAAAGATCTTCAATTTTTGTCGAATTGCTTTGCGTCCACCCCTGCAATATATTTCACTACGAAATTAATTTCCTCCTGACCCTACGATTGGCTTCGATGCTTCAGTTGGCATCTATTCATACATCAATAGATCAAGGAGTCGCAATGACTTTGAATCGGAAAATCGCTCTCGCGGTGCTGGCCACTTGCGCTGGCACTGGTGCCTTCGCACAATCTTCGGTCACTCTCTTCGGCGTCGTGGACGTCAACGCGCGCTACGTCAAGAACAGCGAACTTCCCAGCAACATCACCATGAACAACAGCGGCCTGTCCTCCGGCCGCTTTGGGTTCCGCGGTGTTGAAGACCTGGGCGGTGGCCTCAAGGCGGGCTTCTGGCTGGAATCCGATGTGAACGCCGATAGCGGCTCCATCAGTTCTACCGGCAAACTTTTCCAACGTCGCTCAACCGTGAGCCTGCTTAGCTCCTTCGGCGAGGTGCGCTTGGGCCGCGATTTCACACCCGCTTCCCAGTTGGTTGTGCGCTATGACCCGTTCGGCGTGATCGGCTTGGCAGGTTCCAACGTCACCAGCCGTCTGCCAGGCGCTTTCGCCTCGTACTACCGCCACGACAACGCCATCCAGTACTTCACTCCAGTGTGGAGCGGTCTGCAGGTGGAGACGATGTACGCACTGGACGAGAGCGCCACCACCAATGCAGGCCGTCACATGGCTGCACGCGTGGTATACGACAACGGCCCTCTGAGCCTCTCGGGCATCTATGGCACCACCACGGTGAATGCTGCGGGCGCTAAGCTGAAGCAAACTGGTTTGGGCGCAGCCTACGACCTGGGCGTGGTTCGCCTCATGGGCTTCTATCAGCGTGACGAGGTTCCATTCGGCACCTACGGCACGGCGGTCGCCGGACCGGAATCGCGCTTCCTGCTTGGCGTCACCGTGCCAGTGGGCCGTGACCAAGTGCGCGCATCGTGGGTACGCACCGATTCTCGCGGAGGCACGGCTGCGTTCAACGGCAGCGATGCAGACAAGTTCTCCGTGGGCTATATCCACAACATGTCTGCCCGTACGGCTCTGTACGGAACCATGTCCTACGTGAACAACAAGGGTGGCGCAAACTTCAGCTTGGCTGGTGGCGCTACGGGCCTGGCCACAGGTGGCAACTCCACCGGTGCAGAAGTCGGCATCCGCCACAGTTTT
>NZ_QAIM01000572.1:1244-1794 GCF_003061035.1 Acidovorax sp. HMWF018 | reverse complement strand
GGTCAGCGGTGGGGCTGCCGTCAACGGCAACAAGTAGGTGTTGGTAACTCATGGCGGCGGGGTTCTGGGGGCTTGGTGGCACCAATGTGATCGCTGGGGCGGATTGTGACCGACACGCCGTTGCGCGGGTCTTTGGAGGGCCAGTCACCGCGTCGCCAAGGTCACTGGCGTTCGATCAGCTCCACGTCTTTCGGGTAGCGGATGGTGTGCTCGGCGCTGAACTGGGCAGTGCCCCCCGTCGCCACGGATTGCTGCCAGGATACGGTGCCGGGCGTGCGGTTCCAGGCTGTGTCCGACGGCTGGGGCTGGTAGCGCGATTCGACCTCGATCTTTTCGTTGCGCGACACTGGTGCGGCATGCAGCACCTGCAGCGTGATGGCCGTCTTGTGGCGGTTCTCCACGCTGTAGGTCCGGCGCGTCTTACGCTCCACGCGCGAGCCGGTAAAGCCGCTGCTGCCCGTCAGATCCTGCACGGGCTCGGCCCGTACGGTGACCAGCTCATCGCGGCCAAACGACAGGCTGGTGCTGCCGGCTGGTGCGCCCGCACTGG
>NZ_QAIM01000572.1:0-1234 GCF_003061035.1 Acidovorax sp. HMWF018 | reverse complement strand
TCGCGGTACAGGCCCGCCGCGCCCGCAGGCCACACGCCGGGCGGCTGGGCAATGTGGGCAACCAGGTAGGCGGCTTCTTCCATGGCCGGTGCTGTGCGCGTGACCAGCGTGGCGGGGGCGCTGTGATTGCCCAGCGCCAGCGTCACGCGCTGGCCGCTGGAGGGCACGGTGATGCGCTGCGGCACGGCGAACTCGGTGGCAAACCCCTTGTCGAGGGCGCTCACTTCAAACGTGGGCATTGCTTCCTCGGCGGCATTGCGGGACCGGGACAGGGACGCAATGGCCGGTGCGGGCGCAGGCGCCATCGCCATGGCCGGCGCGGGCGAGGCCTGCGGGGGCGGTGCCACGTTCAGCCACCAGGGGCGTGGCAGTTGCCCTTGAGTGGCGCGGCCCGGCTGGCCGGTGGACAGGGTCAGCTGCACATTGCCCCAGTCTTCGCCGCTGTTCTGGGCCACCAGCGCCTGGCGTTCGATCAGCACCGTGGATTTGTTCGCATCCAGCGTGGCGCGGTAGCTGGGCTGCCAGCCGGGGCCGCGCACCTGGTAGGACAGGCGCAGCTCAGCCTCGCGCTCGGTAGCCAGGTTGATGGTGACTGACACCACCCGCGCACGCTGGCTGGCCACGCGGTCGCGCTCTGCCACGAGCGGCTTGAGGGCCAGCTCCAGTGCCTCCTGCTTGCGCTGGAGCTGGTGCGCGCGTGCAAAGCTGTCCTGCCCGGATTTGCGCAGGACCTCGGCAGTGGCGGTGATCTGTGCGGGCGTCGGTGTGGCAGCACGGGGGGCGGAAGTGGCAGGCGCTGCCGACTCCGGGCCCGCGCCGGTTTGCGCCACGCTGCGCAGATAGCCGTCCACCAGCTGCAGGGCCGAGGCCTCGGCCTTCACCCCCGCGATCTGGTCCTCCAGCTCGCGGATGCGGCCGTCCAGCGGACTGGCGCAGCCTGCCGCCACGTCGCGGTCTTCGGTGAGCACATTGAACTCGCCCACGCGCACGGCGGGGTCGGCGTTGATCTGCAGGCTTTGCACATCCAGCGACGCGGGCAGGCAGGCCAGCGTGAGGCTGCGTGCGCCAGCGGCCACCTTGGCCACGCGCTCTACCGTGGCGCTGCCGGGGTAGACGGTGACACGTGCGATGCGGGAGGTGTCTTGGGCGGCTACAGACAGCGGGGCCAGGACGGCCAAGCCCAGTACCAGCAGTGCGGGGCGCGCTGGAAGGTGAAGGAAGGGGAATGGGGGGC
>NZ_QAIM01000075.1:0-2248 GCF_003061035.1 Acidovorax sp. HMWF018 | reverse complement strand
GATTTTAATCACAGTATCCTGCTGGCGCTGCTCTTCGGATGGGCGGGAGGGGAGCGCAGACGAAATTAGGTCAGATTGGCATCTGGTGCACGATGAATATGCACTGGTAGCTATTCCGGGCTGCCAACCCTGCGGCTTGCACCTGATGACCTCCACGCTGTCCCGCAGGTCGGATTCACCTCAGTCCACAGGCATGCCCGACGGCTCTGTAAAAGACTGGACTTCTTGGCGGGCATCGGTGTGGCGACCTCCTGACTAGGTTTGGGTTGATTTCTCAATTTCTATTCAACCTAAACAGGAACATTCCTATGAAGAACAAACTTTTGAAGTTCAGTGTGGCCGCTCTTGCTTTCGATTGCAGGCGTGGCCATGGCCCAAATCGATTGCTGCTCAGAACTCGCTAAGTGCTGCATGGAAATGCTGGGCTGCTGTGATGGATAGGTAAAGCCTAGCTTTCTCAAGAAGGGCTGGCGTCCATGGACACCAGCCCTTTTTTTGTGCTCACAGGGATGCTCAGGCAGCGGCCCGTGAACCCACGCAGGCAATCGACACAGCCGTCGCAAGATAGGTGCGAAACCACTGAAGAAATCCATGCCCATTGTCTCGACCCGTTGCCTCATATCCACATACGCGGGGCGGGGTTTCAAGTGCCGCGGCCGAACCGGATACCTATAGCTATCTAGCCAGACCCACCAGTCGGCTTGGCGATACCATACGGTCAGAATGGAGCGCATCCCGCAAACGGCTGCGGGGGACCGACCGAGGCCTGGATGCAGATCTCCAATACGTGCATAACTACGTAGGACCCGGCATGGCTTTCTCACCTCAGCCCCCCAGTGCGGCGCCTTTGCCTCATCGTTGGCTGAGAATTTCGACCAAGGGCGCTCCCAGTATCCGTGCCACGCTGGCGCTATTGGTGGTTGTTTGTGTCCTCCCAATCTCACTTGTCGCGGGTCTACTGTTCCTCAATTACTACGAGCGAGAACAGATCCAGCTTTCCAAATCTGCGATCAACCGAGCGCAAAGCTTGGTGCTTTCGGTAGACCGGGAGTTTGCAGCAGCCCAATCGGCGCTTCTGGCCCTCAGCACCTCTCACCGCTTGGCGACAGGTGACCTGGAAGGGTTTCACCGTCGCGCACTCGAGGCGCTGGCGAACGTGCGAGCGGACAGCATTCTCGTCCTCGACAGATCCGGTCAGATTCTTCTCTCCACACGCGTTCCATATGGTGACTCACTGCCTAAGGTAGCGGACGCCAAGCTCCTAGAGAGAATTCTGGAAACAGGAAAGCCTGGTGTTTCAGACCTGTTCGTGGGACCGATCACCAACCAGCGGATCTTCACCGTTGGCGTACCGGTGAGGGTCGATGATTCCATTGCCTACTCGCTGAACGCCACCTACACACACCAGCCATTCATGGCCTTGCTGAAGGCCAATGCTTTTCCCGAGACATGGCGCGTAGCGATCACCGACGGTAACAATAGGATCGTGGCTCGGTCACATGAGATTGAGAAGTTTCTTGGCAAACCCGTCGCTCCAGCCTTGTTAGCGCGGATGCAGACGTCCGGCGAAGGCAGTCTGGAGTCCGTCACGCTTGACGGCGTCCCCGTACTGACGGCCTACAGCAGATCGCCGACCTCTCACTGGGGCGTCGCCGTGGGGATTCCCAAGGCGGAACTGACAGCAGGTCTGCGCCAGACATTGCTTCGATTGGTTCTCGCAACACTGGGAGCGCTCGGCCTGGGTTTGTGGCTGGCCTGGTTCGTGGGCGGAAGGGTGGCAAGGTCGATCACTGCGTTGGCCCAGCCTGCAGTGGATATGGTTTCCGGTGTTCCATTGGACATCCCTCTGTTGCACTTCAAGGAGGCCAACGCCATGCGCCAAGCGCTCTTGGACGCATCCGATTCGCTTCGGAAGTCGAGGGTGTACAGAATTTTGTGTAAACGGACAATCCACCGCCGGCGCAAGCCGGCCTGTCGGTAAGCACAATGAACACCAAGAAACACGACGTACCCGAAGAACTGCTGTCTGGCCTGCTGGCCAACTACAAGAAGCCTGAAGACCTCATCGGCGAGAACGGCCTGCTCAAGCAGTTGACCAAGCTGCTGGTCGAGCGAGCCTTGGACGCCGAGCTGACTGAGCACCTGGGCCATGAACGCAACGAAGCGGTGGCCAACCCCGCCGGCAACACCCGAAACGGCAAGAGCAAGAAGACCCTCAAGGGGGAGTTTGGCGAGTTGCCCATCGAGG
>NZ_QAIM01000571.1:0-1452 GCF_003061035.1 Acidovorax sp. HMWF018 | reverse complement strand
CTGGCTTGTCTGTCTGGTCGGTTGGGTTGCCTCAATTGTCCTGGCAAGACGTCAACCGGGAAACGACGGTGGGGAGTATTTCAGCAGCCTGCTAAGCCGACTTTCAATAGTGCCGCCCGTAAGCGGCCTTTGACTCGCTGCACGCTACTGTTGGAAATACCGGAGCCTGCCGACTCGCGAGCTATAGTTTGCCGAGTTGACACGTGCCGGTTTTCACGGAATTTTTATATCTGGACGCTTGAACAGCTCGTCGCTTGCAAGCCTATGCTGCAATCCACTCCCGGAGAAATCAGTGTCCAGAATATCCTGCATTGTCCAGTTTATCCCGCAGGTTCTGCGGTCTAAATTACGTTAGGCTTTTCGCAAAGGCGCACCATAGCTATTCGCTAGATTTCACGAAATATGACGTTCCGCTTCAAGTGCATCTCCTGTGATCAGGTACATGAAGGTATGCCTACCTTTGGCGCTAGCGCACCACTTAGCTACTACGAGATCCCAGAAGCAGAAAGACCGTCACGTTGTGATCTTGGGTCTGATGACTGCATCATAGACGGTAAGCACTTCTTCGTTCGCGGGTGCATCGACATTCCTGTTCACGGTCAAGATGAATCATTCAGTTGGGGCGTTTGGGTTTCCCTCAGTGAGGCAAGCCATCTTCAATGGATAAAGTACTTTGACGAGAAGAAGCGTGCCCATATCGGCCCATTTTTCGGATGGCTAAACGCATGGCTAAAGCCTTATCCCGATACCGTGAACCTAAAGACGAAAGTTCACTTGAGAGACGATGGAATCCGACCGTACATCGAACTTGAGCCGACAGATCACCCACTAGCAGTTGAACAGCGCGAAGGCATCTCCGTTGAGCGTGTCGCAGAAATCTATGCTCTTATGGTTCACAACAATGATGCTTGATTCAACAGCTTTCGCATCTGTCACCAGCCTAACTGTAAGTTCAACACGGACAAAAATGCTCCGCATTTTTGCCGGTTAACCTGGGCGTTGAGCGTCCACTTTCATTTGCGGTGACCGGCTGCTCATGGCCGGATTCTGCCCCACGGCGAGAGACGCTACCGGGGCCGAAGCGGGCGATACTTTCCGAAGAAAGGCCGCCCTTGCCTCAGAAAATTACTACCGGAATGGAGTTGAGGAAAGAGATTCGCAAAACTCGCTGAAAGACGGGCTAACTTCGCGAATAGAGGGAGCATCCTCAGAGGAGTTTTCATTGCTCCACAGGACTACTGCAGATGAGTCTGAACTGCAGTCGAAACATAGCGCGTCGTTGTCTGCGAGAACCGCAAAGGGCAAGAGCGTCCCAAGGCGATCTTCAAGAGCCGACCAAAATACATTCGCGTTGAAAAAAACCAGATGCCGCTCCGGAATTTTGGAAGCATCTGCATAATTCAAAAAGCGCTCTATGGGTGATGGCAGAGAGCCAGTGCCAGCTCGAAAGAA
>NZ_QAIM01000074.1:0-1439 GCF_003061035.1 Acidovorax sp. HMWF018 | reverse complement strand
GGCGGCCGGCCCCGACAGCATGAACAGGACGGCGGCGAGACCGAGGTACAACCACCCCAGCATGGTCAGCGAAGCGATGGCCTTGGCGGCATCCGCACGATAGACAAAGGCGAGAACGATCTGGACCGAAAAGAGGGCCGCCAGCACGACTGCCGATAGCAGGCTGAAGCGCAACCGGAGCAACAAAGCCACTCCAAATAGCGACTGTGCCGCGGTCAGAAAAAATTCCTCGTGCTGCCGCGCGTCCAGCGGCAACGACGCAATCGCTCCGGCGCCGACGCTCATCGCCAGCGGCAGCATGCCCACCAGCAGGGTCCACTGGTTGATCTTGTCGCTGATCATAGTTGTGAGCCCGCCCTCGGCGCGCCCTGAAAGGACGAACAGGATGGCGATGACGACTGCCGGCGCCTCGCTCGCCAAGGGTGCAAGCCACTGGATCAGCAGGAACTCGTCGATGCCCAGGATGCGCCCTGAGGCGACGATGGATTCAGCGAACGGCTCGGCTGCCGCCAGGATCACGCCCGCGGCGACGATCGCAAGCCCGGCCATCCAGGCCCACTGCTTTCGAGGCGAGAGCTCCGACAGCGCCGCGGCCGGGCCGGGCTCATCGTCGGCTTCGAGGCCCGTTTCCACCTTCGGCAGCCGGCTCGTGAACCAAAGATAGGTGCCGAAAATCAGGACCAGAATGACCGTGTCAACCAGATTGATGCGGTTCTTCAGGACGATCGAAAATGCGTAGACGCTGGCCACCAATAGGAAACCCACTTCCAGCACGTTCACGCTTGCCAGTTCGATGGTGCGCTTGCGGGTGCGCCACCAATGAAGGAACACCATGAGAGGCCACGCCACGCCGACCAGCAGCCGGTTGGCGCCTGTCATATGGGCCGCGGCGTAGTGCACATAGTTCGACTCAGGCGCCTTGCCAGCCTGGTACGCGTAGTACATGTCGACTGCATACTCGGGCAGGACTGTGATGAGTGCGACGAGAGCCAGTATGAGGCCCTGCGAAATGCGCTTCTCTGCGGCTTCGGCGCCCCACGAGAGCATGAAGCCGGCCGCCAGCACGGCGAGGCCGAACACGGCCGTGTCCACGACAGCATTGGGGCGCCATCCGCTGATCCGGAAGATGGCGGCCGGGACAATCGCGGCAATAGCAATGGCCAGCAGGACAAGAAACTTTCTCATTGTGGTGCTTCGCAGTACGTTGTCGGGTTTGGCCCGGCAGCCGATCTTACCCACGAGCTTGTCTGCTGTGGGGCCCTCGGCGGGCCCGACTGCGATAACTCGCGACCTCATAATCCACTGTTCACAACAGCTGGAGCTGCAAAGTAGCCCAGCAGCTTGACAAGAAAAACTGGAGTGCACCCATGGCCAAAGCCGAAAAAATCCGCCTCGACATTCCCGTCCTTCTATCCGGCGTGGAAGATGTCAAGGACCTG
>NZ_QAIM01000570.1:0-16095 GCF_003061035.1 Acidovorax sp. HMWF018 | reverse complement strand
TCCAGCTTGCTTTGCCTCAGCGGCTAGTAACATCGATTCCAACGCGGGTAATTCCGTTCTTTGATGTGGCGAATGGCTTTCCCGCATGCATGCGGGCAATGGCTCCGACGATGGCGAGACCCAGCCCGTGATTGGTCTGCGCGTGCGTGCGTGAACGATCTCCGCGAAAGAAGCGGTCGAAAAAATGAGGGAGATCAATGGGATCAACTGGTGCCCCCTGGTTCTCCACGCTGATGGCAACACGGCCGTCGGTCTGAGGATCGATGCAGATCCGTACCTCGGAGCCTCTTGTGGCATAGCGTGTTGCGTTGCCCAGCAGATTGGATACTGCGCGCCGTAACAGAGGCCCGTCAAAAGTCCCTGTGGCATCGCCACGGATCACGGCTGTTACTTCTGCTTCAGCCAGCGCGGCTTCATGGTAGTCAAGAACGTCGCTGGCGACCTGCGCCAAACTGCCGATGTACGCCCTGCGCGCGCTAACACCGCGATCAGCCTGTGACAGGAACAACATGTCGTTGACGATGCCCGTCATGCGCTGCAGTTCTTCGAGGTTGGATGCCAGCACGTCGCGAGTGTCCGCATCCTTGGAATTTCTGAGAGCGAGTTCATTGCTTGTCGTGAGCGTGGCCAACGGGGTGCACAGCTCGTGGGACACGTCCGCATTGAATCCCTCCATCTGGGTATAGGCCTTTTCGATGCGCGACAGCAGGCTGTTGAACTGTTCAACCAGAGGAACCAGTTCAAGTGGTTGGCCTATTCCATCCAGGCGGTGATGCAAGTTGTGCACCGAGAGCGAACGGGTCTGCTCTGCCAAGTGATCCACTGGAGCCAAGCCCAACTTGACCAGGAAGACGCCGCCTAGCGTGATGATGACTGCGCCACCTACTGCCGCAAAAAAGAGCGTGAGACGAAGTCGATACAAAAGAAGATTGTCGGCCTGGATATCTAACGACAGTTGCACGCGCATTACTTTAGTGTCTGGCCCGGCAACCTGGCCCACATCGAACAAGCGGTGACGCAGCACTGTGCGTTTATTCTGATTCCGTGTATCAGAAAATAGAACGGCGCCGGATGGGTCTTCCACTTGAAGCGAGAGATCCCCGTGGCCGACCAGAAAATCACTGAGCCCGTGAGACAAATTGTCCAGGTTCTTGTGCTCCTTGCCATCGGTCAGCATGTGGCGGACCACTGCCTCCTTCTGGGCGAGCGTCTCGTCCTGTCGCTCATGAAAGTTAGCCTCGGTCACTACATACACAGCCAGACAGACCAAGCCTAGGCCGGCAAAGCTTTGCAACGCGAGCCACCAGGTCAGACGTTGTCGCAGGGAGCTAGGTCGAACGAGGCGATTCATGCCCGCCGTCCAGCTGTTCTAGTAAGAGGCAGATGCATTGTGGGTTGCCAATGGATCGGGCGGCCGATTCCAGAGACAGGCTGTTCGACAAGCGGATTGGTCATCAATAGATTTTCTGAGAGAGCGGGCGAGTTGCCGATTACAAATTTGTAATCCGGACGTTGGGGGGCTGTCGCAGTTCGATTTCTACAGTGGGTGCCATGTCAAAAGACATAGCCGAGGCAAGTTGCCGCGGTTCATCTCCAACCAGAAGGACATCACCATGTACTCTCGCAAATCCTTTCTTCTTTCTCTGGCTTTTATCGCGGTGGCGGCACCTGGACTGGTGTCGGCTTCTTCCTTGTATCACCCGACTGGCGGTGAAATCGGGTACACGACTCACCCGGAACACCAGCAGAGCACCAAGTCCCGGGGGGAGGTGCTGCAGGCCGTCGAGGCTGCGCGCAAGGATGGCACCTTGGCCATCATGTCGCGGGGTGCGCCGTTGCCGATGAAGCTGACGGGCCCAACCAAGACGCGTGAGCAGGTGCAGCAGGAATACCTGACGATGACCGAGTCCGAACGGCAGTACCGTCAGGAGATGTACGGAGCTGGCAGCTGAACAGTGTACGGATAGCTTGAGCGCAAGCCAGGCGGCATTGGTTCACTGGAACGGTGCTCTAGCTACACCAAATTGTCCTGAAAGCAGACATCAAAATTTTCAACGGCTGAGGCATAATGGATGCCGCTACACACACGGCCCCCTATGCCTTCCCTCACGTGCAAAGACCCAGTCCAAGTGAGCCGATTTTCGGTCTCTCTGGCGCACGCGTGGTGGATTGCTAAATGGATTTTGGTACTGGTTTTGTCATGGGACCAGATCGCCTCGCCGTTGCATCAACACCACCACGACTCAGGCATTGACGCCTCATGGATTGGTGCCGTGAAAGATGGTGCATCCGCAGGCATGCTGCATGTTGACGATGGCGACAACCTCGCTCTGTTTGCACATGCCACCATGGCGGTGCAACTTCAGGCATCGTCTGGCCAACTGAGCGCGGCCACACAAGCCTTTGCGCTTTATGTCGCGTTTGCTGAGATTTTCGATTTCGCGCAAAGCGAAGAGCCGCACACCTGGCCAGCGTATGTGGCCCCCATCTATCCTTCGTTCCGAAGTTTGCCCCCGGGAGGCCGTGCGCCTCCGCTCCACGCCTGAAAAGCCCCTTCTTTCGCTTTTCCTGACTGCGCCCGTATCGCGGGGTGCTGTCTTTCGTGGAGTTTTCGATGCTGTACCGTTTTTCCCGGCTGGCGCTTGGGCGCCTGGCTGTTTTCGCCTTTCCTTGTCTGATCGCGTCGCCCATAGCGGCTTTGGCGGCTGACGAGTTTCCCGTCAGTGCTGCGCAGATGCAGTCCCTGGGCGTGCAAGTGCAACGCCTTGAAAAATCCAGCGATACGTCAGGCCAGACCTACTCTGCCCGCGTGGTGCTCGCTCCCGGACAGGAGCAGATTGCCAGCGCACCGCTTGCAGGCGTAGTTGACCAGCTGCTGGTCGCTGAGAACGATGCTGTGAAAGCCGGTCAGCCGCTGATGCGCTTGATCAGCCCGGAACTGGGTGAGTTGCAGCTCAAGCTGATGGAGGTGAGCTCCAGCAGCCGCCTGTCCCAGAAGGCCTTGCAGCGCGAGCGCCAGCTCTTTTCGGAAGGGATCATTCCCGAGCGCCGTGTACAGGAGGCTGAAGCCACTGCCGCCCAGGACGCAGCCCGTAAGCGGCAGGCCGAAGCTGCACTCCGCTTGGCTGGCCTGGACAACGCGCGGATCCGCAGCATCGCCGATGGCGGTAGTGTGGAGACGAGCGTCACGGTGCGGGCCAAGGGAGCGGGGCTTGTTGCTGACCTGTCCGTCAAGCCCGGTCAGCGTGTACAGCAGGCTGACTTGCTGATGCGCATCGCTAACCCCAGCAAGCTGGGCCTGGATATCCAGATTCCATCAGCCCGCACCGCCCAGGTTGCAACCGTGAAAGGGTCGGCCATCACCGTGGTCGGACGCGATGGTGTTCAGGGCGAGGCCCTCAGCGTGGGCCCGACCGTCAGCGACAACCAGATCCTTGTCCTCAAGGCCGTAGTCACCAAGGGCGCCGAGCAGCTGCGTCCAGGCGAGATCTTGCAGGTGCAGGTTCCCTTCTCTGGCGGGAGCGAGGGTTGGACCGTGCCGCTGCAGTCGGTGGTGCGCCAAGGAGACAAGGCCTATGTCTTCGTCCGTACGGAAAAGGGCTTTGTCGCCACGCCAGTCTCGGTGCTCGCGAGCGCTGGCCAAACCATGCGTGTCACCGGCGGGCTGCAGGCTGGGCAGGAGATCGCCACTGCGTCCGTGATCGCGCTGAAGGCAGCATGGCAGGGCAAGGGCGGGAGCAATTGAGATGCTGGCACGCCTTGTTCAATTTGCCTTGGCGCAGCGGCTGTTCGTGCTGCTCGCTGGCGCCCTGCTAGCGGGCGCGGGCTGGTTCTCGTTCAAGAACCTGCCCATCGACGCCTTCCCTGATGTGTCCAGCACACAGGTGAAGATCATCATGAAAGCTCCAGGCATGACGCCCGGAGAAATCGAGAGCCGTGTAGCCATCCCCATCGAGGTGGAGATGCTCGGTATCCCCAAGCAGCGGATCCTGCGCTCTGTCACCAAGTACGGTCTGGTGGACGTCACCGTCGACTTCGAAGACGGCACTGACATCTACTGGGCCCGCCAGCAAGTGTCCGAACGCTTGGCCAACATCAGCGCCGACCTTCCGCCGGGCATCTCGGGCGGCATGGCACCTGTCACAACTCCGCTGGGCGAGATGTTCATGTTCACGGTGGAGGCGCCGACCATGACACTGGAGGAGCGCCGTAGCCTGCTGGACTGGGTGATCCGGCCTGCGTTGCGCTCTGTGCCTGGTGTCGCTGACGTGAACGCGCTGGGTGGCAAGGTGCACAGCTTCGAGGTCGTGCTGGATTCCGTGCGCATGGCAGCCATGGGGTTGTCTGTCACAAAGGTCAAGGAAGCGATCGAAGCCAACAACCGCAACGATGGTGCGGGCCGGCTCGGCGAAGGTGATGAAGTGCTGTTGGTCCGCAGCGAGGGCAGCATTCGCACCAAGGATGACTTGATGTCCATCGTCGTCAAGAACGACAAGGGCGGCAGCGTGCGCCTGCAGGATGTGGCGCAAGTGCGCGATGGCAGCGTGACACGCTACGGTGTGGTCACCAAGGATGGCAAGGCTGAGGCGGTTCAGGGCCTGGTGCTGGGATTGGCCGGCGCCAATGCCCAGAAGGTGGTCGAAGGTGTGACCCGCAAGATCGAGGACATCAAGCCCACCCTGCCTGCTGGCGTCGAACTGAAGGTCTTCTACAACCGCGCACAACTCGTCGAGAAGGCGGTGGGCACGGTGTCCAGCGCCCTGATGGAAGCAACGGTACTGGTTCTGGTGCTGCTGGGAGCGTTTCTGGGCAACGTCCGTGCCGCTGTGGCGGTGGCAGTCGTCCTGCCCCTGTCCGCACTGGCGACCTTCCTGTTGATGCGTGCTGCGGGCATGTCAGCGAACCTCATGAGCCTGGGTGGCCTGGCCATTGCATTGGGCATGCTGGTCGACGCCGCCGTGGTGGTGGTGGAAAACATCGTGCAGCACCAGGCTGAAGATGAGTCCAAAGGCAAGCTGCCGCGGCTGCATATCATCTTCCGGGCGGTACGCGAGGTGGCGGCACCCGTGGCCGCGGGCATCCTGATCATCGTGCTGGTGTTCCTGCCTCTGCTCACGTTGCAAGGGCTGGAAGGCAAGTTCTTCGTGCCGGTTGCCATGAGCATCGTCTTCGCGCTGGCCAGCTCGCTGGTGCTCTCGCTGACGATCATCCCGGTGCTGTCGTCCTTTCTGCTCACCAAGGTGGCGCACCACGAACCGTGGCTGCCGCGCAAGCTGCTCAAGGCCTACGAGCCAGCGCTGGCGTTCGCACTGCGCCGCGAGCGGGTGGTTTATGTGGTGGCCTGTCTGATGCTGGTGGCTGCTGCTGTCGTGTACTCGTTTGTGGGCAAGACCTTCATGCCGCAGATGGATGAGGGCGACATCATCGTCGGTATTGAGAAGCTGCCTTCTGTGAGCCTGGAGGAAACGGCCGCGCTAGACCTGAAGATCCACCAGGCGCTGATGAAGGAGATCCCCGAGATCACGGGTGTGGTGGCGCGGGCGGGGTCCGACGAGATCGGCCTGGATCCGATGGGCTTGAACCAGACAGACACATTTCTGATCTTGAAGCCACGTGCTGAATGGAAGTTTGCCAACAAGGAAGAGCTGATCGAGAAGATCCGCGGCGTGCTGGACCAGCTGCCTGGCATCAGCTACAGCTTCACACAGCCCATCGACATGCGTGTCTCGGAAATGATCATCGGGGTACGGGGCGACATCGCCATCAAGGTGTTCGGTCCCGACCTCGACAAGCTCAACGAGCTGGCCGGCCAGATCGAAGGCCTGATGAAGCAAGTGCCCGGCAACCAGGACGTGTATACAGTGGAGAACGATGGCGTGCAGTACCTGCGCGTTGTGGTCAACCGCGTGGCCGTAGGGCGTTTCGGCCTGTCGGTCGAGAACGTGCAGGATGCGCTCAGGGTGCAGATTGAAGGGCAACGCGCTGGTACGGTGATCGACGGCAACCGCCGCATCCCTATTGTTTTGCGCGGAGCAGATGGCGTGAAGGTGTCTCCTTCCGAGTTCGCAGCGCTCACGATCACGACTCCCGATGGCCAGAGCGTTCCTCTGCAGGAGCTTGCAACGCTGGAGCGCGACAGCGGACCGGTCAAGATCGACCGGGAAATGGGCAGCCGCTACAGCGTCGTGATCGCCAACGTGACGGGCCGCGACCTCGTGGGCTTCGTCGAGGAGGCCAAGGCCAAGATCGGCCAGGCTGTGCAGTTGCCCACCGGCTACCGCATCACCTGGGGCGGCCAGTTCGAGAACCAGCAGCGCGCGGCAGCACGCCTGACGCTGGTGATCCCCCTGTCCCTCGGCGTGATCTTCCTGGTGCTGTTCTCCACCTTCGGATCGGTGCGGCAAGCCTTGCTGGTGCTCAGCAACATTCCGTTTGCGCTGGTGGGCGGCATCTTTGCGCTGTGGCTGACTGGGGAATACCTGTCCGTGCCCGCGTCGGTCGGCTTCATTGCGCTGCTGGGCATCGCCGTGCTCAATGGGGTGGTGCTGGTCAGCTACTTCAACCAGTTGCATGCCGAAGGCATGTCTCTGGTGGACTGCGTGACACAGGGTGCACGCCGAAGACTGCGGCCAGTGCTTATGACTGCAGCCATCACGGCGTTCGGTCTCATTCCGCTGCTGTTCGCTTCGGGACCGGGCTCCGAGATCCAGCGGCCTCTGGCCATTGTGGTGATCGGTGGCCTCATCACCGCCACTGCGCTGACGCTCATTCTCTTGCCCATTCTCTACCTGCGCTTTGCACACGCGAAGCCCAAGCAGATCGAAGCAACCACCCCGGAGGCCGCAAATGCCTAAGCACTGTCTTTCACTGGTATGCGGTCCCGACATCGCGGAAAAGCTGCTGGATGCCCTGTTGACGTCCGTTCCGGACCAGGTGTTCACCAGCACGGCCACCTTCAGCCATGGAACCCCGCATGGGCGCCTCTCTGGCGTGGAACAGGTCATGGGGCGCAGCGCGTCCATGCAGATCCAGCTGATCGTGACCGAAGAGCAATTGAAGCAGACCCTGGAGATGGTGCATCAGAAGTTCAAGGGAACGGGTGTGTGCTTCTGGGCCTGCGAATTGAGTGTTGAAGGGGTAGTTGAATGAAACAGTGGATTGCCATCGCGGGATCGACCGCGTTGATGACGTTGTCGCTGCCAGCAGGGGCGTGGGTGAATGGATCGGCGCCCGAGTTGCTGCCTACCCCATTGGTGCGGCAGGCAATTGATCAGGATCCTGCTGTGCTGGAGGCGCGCCGCGCACTGGCGGCGGCAGGGCACGGTGCTGCAGCGTTGCGTGTGGGATCGCATGAGTGGACTACGCGTGCGACCGTGCAGAGCCGCAGGTACGACGCGGGAGGACGCTCCAACGAGTGGGAAGCTGGTATCGAACGCGGGTGGCGCGTTGCCGGCAAGGCCCGGCTGGATGGAGATATCGGGAACGCCGACATCGACATCGCCAAAGCCCAGATCGGGGAGGCCATCCACGAATCAGCGCGAGCGCTCTCCGACCTGTGGATGGATGTCATCGCCGCACGCCGCATCAAGGAGGTGATCGCTGAGCAAAGGGGCTTTGCGCAGGAGAACCTCAAAGCTGTGGAAAGCCGCCGCAAGGCCGGTGACGCATCCGTATTGGACGTCAACCTGGCGACGACCGACATGATCGAGATGGACCGCCAGCTCAGTGCCGCGACGACGGCTGAGGCCAAAGCCCAAGCCACGTTGCGCGCACGCTTTCCTCTCATCACAGACCTGCCGCAACTGGTGGCCGACCCTCAGCCATTGGAAACCCCGCAGGAGCAGTGGCGCGAGCGGATCCTGGCAGAGAGCGATCCGGTGCGCATGGCCGAGGCACAGGCGCGCAAGGCAGCGCTCTTGGCAGATCGCATGCGTGCCGACAAGACGCCTGACCCCACCGTGGGCGTCTTCGTTGCCTCCGAAGCGAGACGCAGCGAGCGGATCTACGGCGTGAGCGTCAGCATTCCTTTGAGCGGTACCTATCGCAATGAGCGGATGCTGCAAGCCTTGCAGGAGGCCGAGGCCGCGCGCGCCAGGCTGGATGGCAAGCGCCGCGCTCTGGAGATTGAAGTCGGTGGTACTTACATCGATGCCACAGGGAGCTTCGAGCGCTGGCGCCTGACCTCGCAGGGCTTGGCCTCCACGCAAAGCAGTGCCCGTCTCACCCAGCGTGCGTACACCTTGGGAGAGGTGGACTTGCAAGGCCTGTTGCTGGCCCGCAAACAGGCTCTGGACGCCACCATGGCTGCCGAGCAGGCACGCGTCGAAGCATTGCGCGCGCAAAGCCGGCTGATGATCGATGCCCACCTGGTCTGGGGCTTGGACGACGACTGAGCCTTCCCAGCGCCTGGTGCGTGAGTGCCGGGCGCTGCGCTGAAGGCGCAGTAGAGACGTTGCCACCGTTCGCGGTGGTATGCGGACCCACATCAACGGAGGAATAACCATGACAACAGTTCCAGCCGATCAACAGCCTGCCGCCTCGAATCTCAAAGCTCTGATGACACATGAGCGGTGGGTGGAGGTCGCACGCATTGCAGTCACCGGATTTATTGCACTGCTCTTTTGGCGGAGTTTGGTAGCGGTCGAGATCCTTTGGGTCGCGATTGCCATCGGTCTGTACCCGCTTGTCAAAACAGGCGTGAATGACCTGGTACGCGAACGCAAGATTGGTACGGAAATTTTTGTCACCGTGGCGACGCTGGTTGCAGTCTTCGGCGGAGAAGCATTGGCCGGTGCAGTGCTGATGGTCATCATCCTGATTGCCGAATTCATCGCCGAGCTGAACACAGATCGTGCACGGGCATCCATCAAGTCGCTGATTGGCTCGGTGCCCCAGACTGCGCTGCTGCGCACCGCGCAGGGTGAGGAGACGGTGCCTGTCAGCACGCTGAGGGTGGGCGACATTGTGCTTGTGCGCCCCGGGGAAAAAATCCCGGTCGACGGCAGAGTGCTCAGCGGCCAAGGCTCGGTCAACGAAGCTACCATTACCGGCGAGAGCGTGCCCAAGGACAAGGCCATGGGCAGCCAAGTTTTTGCCGGAACGCTCGTCGACTCTGGCGCGTTGGATGTCCTGGTGGAGCAACTGGGTGCCGATACGACCTTCTCTCGCATCATCGCCTTGGTGGAAAACGCCGAGGCCGAGCAAGCCCCTGTGCAGAAACTGGCAGACAAGGTGGCGGGCTGGCTCATCCCTGTCGTCTTCATTTTCCTGATCGGCGTGTACCTGGTCACACAGGACGTGCGAACCATCGTCACGCTGTTGATTTTCACGTCGCCTGCTGAGCTGGGGCTGGCGACGCCGTTGGTGATGATTGCGGCCATTGCACGAGCGGCACGATCGGGCATTCTCATCAAGGGCGGCATCTATCTGGAGAGTCTGGCAAAGGTCGACGTCATGGTCTTCGACAAGACTGGCACGCTCACCGCAAATCTTCCCGAAGTGGTGCAGGTGATGTGTGTGGACCCGGCGTTTGATGAAGACAATTTGCTGCGACTGGCTGCCGCGGCTGACCGACGCTCAGCACACCCACTCGCCAAGGCAGTTGTGCAGGCAGCTGCGCAAAGGATCCTGGCGGTTCCGGAGCCCACCTCCTTCGAGCAGTTGCAAGGCCGTGGTGTGCGAGCCACTGCAGAAGGTCATGCAGTGCTGGTGGGGAACTCGGCCTTGTTGCGAGAGAACGGTGTTGATGTCAGCTCCACTGCATCTGAAACGGACGGCCGAACTCCGGTGCATGTCGCCATCGATGGCAAGTTCGCGGGGATTCTCTTCATCGCGGACACCTTGCGGCCAGGGGCCAAGGCCGCGCTGTCACACCTCAAGGCGAACGGCATCCAGCGGACCGTCATGCTGACTGGAGACAACGCAGCCACGGCCAAGGCAATTGCCGATCAGCTTGGCATCGATGAGGTTCGAGCCGATCTCATGCCGGCGGACAAGGTCAAAGCCATCGCTGAGTTCCAAAGCCAAGGCCACAGGGTCGCCATGGTGGGCGATGGCGTCAATGATGCACCCGCCTTGGCCAGGGCCGACGTCGGAATCGCGATGGGCGGCGCAGGTACGCAAGCGGCACTGGAAGCCGCCGATGTTGCGCTGATGACGGATGACCTTGCAAAGATTGCCGCAGCCCGCGCCATCGCCCGCAAGGCCTACCGCACGGTGCAAGAGAACCTGTTTGTGGGCGTCGGCGTTGTGCACGTGCTGGGCATCACCGCAGCGCTGCTTGGGTGGATCGGCCCGATACAGGCGGCAATCATCCATCTTGGACCCGACATCCTCGTTTTTCTCAACTCGGTCAAGTTGCTCAAGGTAAGGATCAGTGGTGCATAGAGGCGGGCGTTTCGAAGCTGGGGCGCGCGCTGTGTGCGCTTGCCAGTGCGCAGACCATTCAGCTTGAAGGATGTCCAGTCATGGAAGCACAACAAGTTCTCACGGCAGGCCAGACCGGGCTGCAGTTGCTGTTGATGATCACGGCCCCTATCGTTCTCGTGGTGCTGGTGGTTGGCCTGGTGGTGAGCATCTTCCAGGCGGTGACTCAGATCAACGAAGCGACGTTGTCGTTCATCCCCAAACTGGTGGCAGCGATCATCGCGCTGACGCTTGCCGGGCCATGGATTTTGAGCACTCTTGTCGACTATCTGCGCGAGGTGCTGATATCGATTCCAAAGGCGGTGGGATGAGATGCCGCTTTTGGGTGACTGCTGTGCAGCGACGCAAGCGCATTGTGCGTGGGGCGCTCCCATGTATGCGCTGGCCGGTTGTGTTCCTCGGCGCTTTCGTGGATCGGTGTCGCTCTGTAGACCAAATGGGTCAATGGTCTTTGCATGCGCTGTCGTTCTGCATGGCGCTGTTCCTTGTAGCTGCACCTGAGCCTCAAGCCGGCGATCAACAATGCCTGTGCTGATCATGCCTTCACGGCCCGGAAAGATGGTCTGGGTGATGGCGGCATGCTTGCCATTGCCATTGCCGTTGTGGTTTGGCAGATCAGGAGCCTGTGGTTCAAGCTCCATCCTGAGAAAGACAAGCGGATCAAGTTCAGCCGGAGATTGGCCAAACGCCTCAGAAGTCGCCAATTGGCGCTGCCCAGAGACAGAGAACGACCTCGGTCTCGGAAACGCAAGCCTCGCTCGTGGAGAGCACAAATCTGTTGTCGAACATTTCTAAGGAGAGTTGAAATTCAATACTCGTATATTCGCATCGCAACGCCCATGCTGGCCATGGTCCTTTCGGCTTGCGCCACCACCCCTGTCTACGAGGGGCGCCTTCCATGGAGGGAAGGATGGAGAGAGGGGGTGGTGGAAGCTGTTGGCGACTCGGATCACCTCAAATCGCGCTACCGCCAATCCTGCAGCACTGAAGCCCCGATGCGAACAACTGATCTTCTCGCTCGCGTTCGTTGGAGGCAAGTCGGCCATGCCCGATGGTGGACTGTGGTCGTGCCGCAAGGCACGGAACTGAAGGTTGGCGATGCTGTGTATGTCAACGTCGCGAGTTGCATGGATGCGGTCCATCCACGTGCACCTCAATTGAGATCCGGGGTCTCGTCAGGTTAACTCTGGATAGAGCTTTCGAGGCAGAGAGCTAGGCACCCCAATGCAATGTCATTCGTGGTGTAGCGCCAAGCTCCCGCAGTTCGCAGTCTTGTGTCTATCCCTCAGCATCCATTTGAGCAATGGCACTCGGTCAGCGCTTGGTAGACCGAGGTCGCACTGCACCCTGGTAAACGACCGAGCGCTCATCACGGTACTGCAACTCTCCTTCGATCTGCATCACGTCAAAGCAGATGGGCTCCTTCTTGCTGACCTCGGGCAACAGCAGGCACAGTTGATCGCCGATGACGTTCCAGTTCCCTGACCGGCTTCTGCCGTTCTCCGCGCGTTCTAGCTGGCCGTTTGTAAGGTAGTAGTGGCTCCAATGCCGCCCATCGCTCACTTCCTTCCCTGAAATGGCTGTGCGAATCTGCGGCCCAGAGAGCTTGCGTTCCCCAGACTGTGCAGTCGAAGCCCCGGCCAGCGCTATAGCGTACGCCAGGAGTATCAAGGTGCTGCGCAGACAGCGTCTCGGGAGCGCATTCATTCCATTGAACGGCACGCTCATGCAGAGCCCACCGGTCCCATCTGGGGAGGCCAGTTGTGCGGTTCCTCCTGGCAGGATTTGCACCAGGCGTACAGGGCGTCGTACATCACCATGCCATGTCCGAGCATCTCGTGGTCGTCGCTGAAAGTCTTGGACAGGCCGAGCGACAACGCATAGAGGCCCGCAGACTGCGGCGCCAGATCCAGCCTGGAGGTGTCTGCGCCCCGCACGATCACGGCCAGTTGCTGCAAGGCAGCATCAGTGAGGTCGTACTTCTTGAGAAAAGCGTCAAAGCTGCACAGATCCCCCTCATGGGTCATTTCCACGCCCGGCACGTCGTAGGGTATCGCTCCGGTCTCTTGGGCCACCTGAAGCACGGAGGTTGCAGGCACATAGAGAAATTCTGGCGCCTGGTCGATGAACCGGGCAATCAGCCATGGGCAGGCAATGCGGTCGATCTTGGGACGCTCACGAGTGACCCATTTCATGCAGCACCTCTTTGAGCTTCCAGAGGCAGGCCAGCGGCTCGCCAGGCCTCGATGCCGCCCGCGATGTAGCGTGCATCAAGACCGCGTGCGCGCAGCGCCAGGACAGTGGAGCGGCCAATGTCCTTGCCTCGCAGGCAGTACAGCAGCACCGGCTTCGATGCATCGAGCTCCTGGCTCCACTCGTGTACCCGCGATGGATCGCGCCAGGATGCCCCCGGAATGACCTGGCCGCTCTGCAAATAATCCTCCTCGCGGCGCACATCAAGCGTGCCCGGCGCACCGGCCAGCGCAGCGCCCGTCTCGATGCTAAACGTCAGGGCATCCGCCTCGACGGCCGCCCCGTAGCGCTTGTAGACCTTGTCCCACGGGATGTTGGCCATGAAGGCATCCACATAGGCGCCCGCCTTGGCACCGAAGTCCAGGTGGTAAGCATGCTCGTACATGTCCAGCGCCAGCACGGGCGTGGCGCCGGCCAAGAGGTGCGTGTGGTCGGCAGCCCAGTGGTTGATGAGGCGGCTTTCGCGGGAAGACCAGGAGAGCAGTGCCCATCCCGATCCACCGCCCATGGCCTTGGCCAACCCGGTGAATTGGCTGCGCCAAGCCTCGACGGAGCCAAAGTCCCGGGTGAACGCAATGGATAAGCCACAGGAAGGCAGCACGCCGTTGCCTCCTAGGTTGTCGAAATACAGCTCGTGCAGGAAGGCCGAGTTGGCGGCGATCAACTCCTCGCGCTTGAGACCGTTAATGGTGAAGGTGGCTGCGGCACTCCAGTCCAGCGCTGCGAGTTCGCTCCGTACGGCGTTCAGGCGCTTGACGGCACCCGCGTAGTTGTTTTCGTGGTGGCTGGTGATCAGGCGGCTCGACAGGCCAGAGAGTTGATCGGGGTTCAGCGTCAGCGGGCGGAGTTGGTAATTCATGATGTTCTCCATCAAATGGTCAGTGTCAGACGTGGGCAACCAGCGGATAGACGGCCAGGCCGATCAAGGCTGCGGCAAGCACCACCACAGGCTCGGGCAGCTTCTTGAACCGCCACAGAACCGCTGCGGTGGCGAAAAACAGTGCTGCAGTGGGTAGATCAACGATGGACCGCTGGCCCAATACGACTACGGCCCCTGCAATGGCACCGACGGCGGCGGCGGTGACGCCATCCACGAAAGCGACCACGCCGGGATGCTTGCCGTGCTTCTTAAAGTACGGCGCAGGGATCACTGTGAGCAGATAACAGGGCAGAAAAGTCGCTGCTGCCGTGACGACCGCGCCCCAGAAGCCGCTGGTCAGGAAGCCGATGAACCCGGTGGTGATAACGACCGGACCTGGGGTAATCATGGCCACGGCCACGGCGTCCACGAACTGGCGATCCGTGAGCCATGCGTACTCCTTGACCACGCCGCCATAGAGGAACGGCACGATGGCCAGGCCGCTACCGAAGACGAACGCGCCCGCATAGGTGAAGTAGGCAGCGATCTGTCCCAGCTTGTGCCAGTCGAGGTTCTCCAGGCTGAGGGCTGCAGCGATTGGTGCCGCCCACGCCATGCTGTGCAGTTGGCCGCCGGTTCGCTTCAACGGGCCGCGCACGGCCCACACCAGCAAACCCGCGCCGAGAAAGACCCAGATCACTTCGGACTGAGTGACGATGGTCATGCCTGCGCTGAGCAGGTAGATGGCCCACAGCAGTCTGTCCTTGCCCACGCTCTTGGTCGTTAGCTTGTAGGCACTCAGGGCAATGATGCCGATGACAGATGCCCCAACGCCATAGAAAACAGCTTGCATCCAGGAGATGCCGCCATAGGCTTTGTAGGCGA
Organism: Acidovorax sp. HMWF018; assembly: GCF_003061035.1. Classification (NCBI taxonomy): domain Bacteria; kingdom Pseudomonadati; phylum Pseudomonadota; class Betaproteobacteria; order Burkholderiales; family Comamonadaceae; genus Acidovorax; species Acidovorax sp. HMWF018. Next base: position 1,673 of record NZ_QAIM01000570.1, on the reverse strand, counting down.
CACCCAGTGCAACCACCATCACAAAGGACGGCAGCACAAACGCCAGCCCAACCAGCGTCGCGCCCCACAGGCGGAAATGCACATACCCGAGATAGATGGCCAACTGGGCGGCCAAGGGGCCCGGCATGAGCTGGGCCAGGGCCATGCCTTCCTTGTAGTCAGCATCCGAAATCCAGCCGCGTTGCTCCACCAGATCACGGTACATATAGCCGACCAGTGCCACCGGGCCGCCAAAGCCCAGTGTGCCCAGGCGCAACATGTAGAGCACCAGTTGCCACAGCGTGTAGCTTGGAACAGTTTCCGCGCCGTCATCGGGCGCGGCCGTTATTTTGAGATCGTTCATGTTCATTCCTGAGGTGGTGAGGTACTAAGGCTTACGAAGGGTCGAGAAATGGGCATGGAGCGAATCCAGCACCCCGCCCACGTCAGCCAACAGTGCGTCGTCGTCCGGCCAGCGCTTGCGTGCACCGGCCAGCACGGCCTCGAAGCCGCTGGCTTCGGGTGTGGCAGTGCCTCCCACGTCCAGGGCATGCACCATGGCCCCCAGGCGCTGGAGGCCGCGATCTCCGTCCAGACCAAAGCTCGCCATCAGCACCTCAAACGTCACCCGGTCGCCAACGTGGGAGAAAGTCGCTCCGTCGAAATCGAAACCCAGCGCATCAGCAGGACAGTCGGCGGGCAAGTCCAGCCACACAAAGCGCGCAGCGGGGTCAATGAAGCGTTGGATGAGCCAAGCACTTGCCACGCGATCTACCCAGAGATGGCGGCGTGTTGCCCACAGGCGCCCCTGGTACTGCATGCGGTCACGCCGGGCAATGCGGCCCGCTGCGGCCTGGGGTTCGCCGGGTGACTGGATGGCTTCGACCGCGTTCGTGAAGTCCCGCCATTGGGCTTCGGCACGGATGGAGGATTCACCCGGAAAGAAGTCGATCTTGCGGATGGCCTCGTAGGTGCGCGCGTGCCGACGCTGCAGACGTTGCAGCTCAGCGGCAGATAGCGAGGAAATAAGCTGGCGCGCTTGCGCCAACTCTTCAAGCCAGGGTGCGTAGTCGGCCGTTCGATCAAACAGCGCTTGGTAGGCTGCTTGCTCAGCCATGTCCTTCGCTTGAACACGCAGCAGCCAAGCTTGCCCGCCTTCTTGCAGGGCCTCGTCGGCCAGGGTTTGTAGCTGCGCAGCCTGCTCCGCCTGTGCGGGCAGCAGATAGGTGCCGTCGCGCAAGGCGGCACAGCCCTGTGCCTTGACGGCACGCCAGATCCGCATGCGCGCTGTGGCCGCCGCGGATGGGAGGCTGACGACGAAAGCCAGCCAAGTGTCAGAGGTGAGAGACATGACGGCAGCTTAGCGAGCCGTCACGAATGCTGCAACAATGTAGCGATCTCTACATAACCTCGAATGGATTGGCTGCTCGCTTCACTACTTGCGGGGTCAGCAGAATGGCCGCTTCTATACACAAACTACGCATTCAGAGGCGGAGCGGTAACGACCGCAAACGCTGCCAAGCTGACCCCCTTCTGCTGGTCGGCTAGCTCCATCATTCGGAATCGACCAGGCCGAGCGCCGGTATCCCCTAGAACAGCACCTTCTGCGCACTCGTCAATGCCGCAAAGCTGTCTCCCAACGGCTGAAGAATCGCATCAGCAATGGGCTGGAGTTGTTTGACGAGGTAGTGCTC
>NZ_QAIM01000569.1:27047-28854 GCF_003061035.1 Acidovorax sp. HMWF018 | reverse complement strand
CCCCGTGCCAGACCCCACGGCCGCCGCTGCCCAGCACCCAGCGGCGGCCGACTGGCAGGACCAGGCCGAGGTGGCCCGCCGCGCTGCCGACCTGGCTGCCGTGCAAACCCGCGCCAACCCCGAGCTGACCGTGGCCGCCACGCGCGGCCGCGAGCAGGCGGGCGATCGCTACCAGCAGACATTCACCGTGGGCCTGCGCATACCCCTGGGCGGGGGCGACCGTGCGCAGGCAAAGCAGGCTACAGCACGCGCCGATGCCATCGATGCCGAGGCGCGTGCTGCCGTGGAGCAGAGGCGCCTGGCCGCCGACATTGCCACTGCCGTGGCCCGCGTGAAGGCCACGCAGGCCCAGCGCGATGCGCTGGCACGGCACGCGGCGCTGGCGCAGGGCACACGCGGCTTTATCGACAAGGCCTTCCGCCTGGGCGAAGCCGACGGCCCCACACGCCTGCGTGTGGAGCTGGAAGCCGCCCAGGCCGAACGCCAGTTGGCCCGCGCCCGCATCGACGCAGCGGCCGCCATCTCCCACCTGCGCCAGGCCCTGGGCCTGTTGCCGCAATGACGCCCTTGAGGCCCTCACCACTTTTGCTGAACACCATGAAACTCTCTTCCGCTTTTTCCACACTGGGCCTGGCCCTGCTGCTGGGCTTGCTACCGCCGACCGCGCTGGCCGGTGCTGGCCACGACCATGGCGAAGCCCCCGCCGCCGCTGCGGGCACAGCCCTGCCGCGCTTTGCCGCCACCTCGGACCTGTTTGAACTCGTGGGCGTGCTCGACGGGCAAAAAATCGCGCTCTATCTGGACCACACGGGCGACAACAGCCCCGTGAAAGACGCCCGGCTGGAGCTGGACATCGCGGGCACCAGCGTGCCCGTCACCCGCGTGGCCGAGGGCGAGTTCCAGGCCACCCTGGCCGCGCCGCTGGCCGAGGGGGTGAGCCCCGTCACCGCCACCGTGGCCGCAGGCACTGACACCGACCTGCTCGCAGGCGAGATCGACCTGCACCCCGCCGCCCACACCGATGCCGCGCCCGCAGGCCTGGCTCGCCGCACCGCGCTGATCGCGGGCACCGTGGCCGCCGTGCTGCTGGCGCTGGTCGCCGTGTGGGGTTTGCGCCGGGGCCGTGCTGCCCGCATGGGCGACAACCAGCGCGTGGGAGGTGCCGCATGAAGCGCTTGCACCCCATGCCTTCCTTGCTAGCCCTGCTCATGGCTACCGCGCTCAGCGCGCCCCTGCCAGCCCTGGCAGGCCCCGGCCACGACCATGGCGACGCGCCGCCCGCGCCCACCGGCAACGGCCCCAGCCGCCAGCCCGATGGCAGCGTGTTTCTGCCCAAACCCGCGCAGCGCCAACTGGGCGTGCGCACTCTGGTGGCAGCCACCGGGCAACACGCCAAGGCTTTTGAACTGGCAGGCTCCGTGGTGATGGACCCCAACGCGGGTGGCAAGGTGCAGGCCGTGCTGGCCGGGCGGCTGGAGGCTGGGCCCAAGGGCCTGCCTGGCGTGGGCCAGGCGGTGCGCAAGGGCGAGGTGCTGGCCTATGTGGTGCCCACGGCGGGCGCCATCGAGCGCTCCAACCAACTGGCCCAGCAGGCCGAGCTGCGCGCTGCACGCGACCTGGCCGCACGGCGCGTGGCGCGCCTGACGGAGCTGGCAGACACCGTGCCGCGCAAGGACATCGAGGCCGCCGAGAGCGAGCTGCACAGCCTCACCCAGCGCCTGGGCGCCGTGGGCGCGGGCCTGGCCACACGCGATGCGCTGGTGGCGCCGGTGTCGGGCGTGATCGCCTCGGCCAATGCCGTGGCGGG
>NZ_QAIM01000569.1:21759-27037 GCF_003061035.1 Acidovorax sp. HMWF018 | reverse complement strand
GGTGGTGGATGCGCGCGAACTGGTGTTTGAGGTGGTAGACCCATCGCGCCTGCGCATCGAGGCCCTGGCCTACGACCCAGCACAGGCCCAGAGCGTGGCCGGTGCCACGCTGGCCGTGGCCGGGCAGCGCGTGCCACTGCGCTTTCTGGGCGCGGCGCGCAGCCTGCGTGATCAGGCGCAGCCGCTGCAGTTTGCGGGCGACTCGTCTGCGCTTGGCACCTTGGCCCTGGGCCAGCCGGTACGCGTGTTCGTGCAGTCCACCGACAAGGTCGATGGCGTGCAGGTGCCCGCCGCCGCGCTGCTGCGCAACCCGGCCAACCAGACCATCGTCTGGGTCAAGGAGTCGCCCGAGCGCTTTGTGCCCCGGGTGGTCACGGCGGTGCCGCTGGATGGCACCTCGGTGGCCGTGACCTCGGGCCTCCAGCCCGGCGACCGCGTGGCCACGCAGGGCGCCACGCTCATCAACCAAGTCCGCTAAGGAGTCGCTATGTTCAAGTGGCTTCTCGAAAACAGCCTGGTCAACCGGCTGCTGGTGCTCATCGCCGCCGCCGTGCTCATGGCCTATGGCGCCTTCACGCTCTCGCGCACGCCGGTGGACGTGTTCCCGGACCTCAACAAACCCACCGTCACCCTCATGACCGAGGCGGGTGGCATGGCCGCCGAAGAGGTGGAGCAGCTCATCACCTTCCCGCTGGAGACCACGATGAACGGCCTGCCCGGTGTGGAGAGCGTGCGCTCCACCTCCAGCGCGGGTCTGTCGTTCATCTATGTCACCTTCGACTGGAGCACCGAGATCTACCGGGCGCGCCAGATGGTGTCCGAACGCCTGTCGTCCATGGAAGAAGGTCTGCCCACCGGCATCACGCCACGCATGGGGCCCATCAGCTCCATCATGGGCGAGATCATGCAGGTGGCCATCCCCATCGACGCCGCCAAGACCACGCCCATGGCCGTGCGCGAGTACGCCGACTGGGTGCTGCGCCCGCGCCTCATGGCCATCCCCGGTGTGGCGCAGGTGATCCCCATCGGTGGCGAGGTGCGCCAGTTCCAGGTGCTGCCCGACACGTCGCGCATGGCGGCGCTGGGCATCACGCACGACCAGCTCACGGGCGCGCTCAAGGGCTTTGCGGCCAATACCTCGGGCGGGTTTCTGGAGTTGGGCGGGCGCGAATACCTCATCCGCCACCTGGGCCGCACCTCGCGGCTCGAAGACCTGCAGAACCTCGCCCTCACCGCCAAAAACGGCCAGAGCGTGCTGCTGCGCCAGGTGGCCGATGCCACCTTTGCCGCCGCCACCAAGCGCGGCGACGCGGGCTTTGAAGGGCAGGGCGCCGTCATCCTGGGCATCCAGAAGCAGCCCACGGCCGACACCATTGGCCTCACGCGCAGCATTGAGGCCGCGCTGGTGGACCTGAAGAACTCGCTGCCCACCGGCATGGAGGCGCCGCGCGTCACCTTCCGCCAGGCAAGCTTCATCGAGGCGTCGGTCACCACGCTGCAGGGCAAGCTCATGGGCGCCTCGGTGTTCGTGGCGGTGATTTTGTTCGTGTTCCTCGGCACGCTCAGGCCCACGGTGATTGCGCTCACGGCCATCCCGGTGTCCATCTTCATCACGGCGCTGGTGTTCAAGTATTTCGGCCTGTCGATCAACACCATGACGCTGGGCGGCCTGGCCATTGCCATTGGCGGCTTGGTGGACGACGCGGTGGTCGATGTGGAAAACGTGCTGCGCCGCCTGAAGATGGACCGCGCCAAGCACCCCCACCACCGCCTGCACCCCATCGAGGTGGTCAAGCTCGCGTCCATGGAAGTGCGCTCGGGCATCCTGTATGCCACGGCCATCATCGTGCTGGTGTTCTTGCCGCTGTTTGCGCTGCCGGGCATTGAGGGGCGGCTGTTTGTGCCGCTGGGCATTGCGTTCATCGTGTCCACGCTGGCATCGCTGCTGGTGTCGGTCACCGTCACGCCGGTGCTGGCTTTTTACCTGCTGCCGCGCATGAAGAACCTCGACCATGGCGACACGCGCCTGGTGGCCTGGCTCAAAGCGCGCTACCGCAGTGGACTTTCGGCCGTGCTGGCGCGACCGCGCACGGCCCTGGCCGTGAGCGCGGTGGCGGTGGCGCTTTCGGCAGCGGCGGTGCCGTTTTTCCCCACCACGTTCTTGCCGCCGTTCAACGAAGGCACGTTGCTCATCGGCATGCGGCTCAACCCCGGCGTCACGCTGGCCGAATCGAGCGCGCTGGCCCGCCAGGCCGAGGTGCTGGTGCGCCAGGTGCCCGAGGTCACGCACGTGGGCCGGCGCAGTGGCCGCGCCGAGCTCGATGAACATGCCGAAGGCGTGCACGTGAGCGAGCTGGACGTGGGCCTGCTGCCTGCGGCCGAGCTCAAGCGCAGCATGGCCGAGGTGCAGGCCGACATCCGCAGCCGCCTGGCGCACCTGCCCGCCGCCATCGCCATCGGCCAGCCCATCTCGCACCGCATCGACCACATGCTCTCGGGCGTGCGCTCGCAAATCGCCATCAAGCTCTTTGGCGACGACCTGGACACGCTGCGGGGCCAGGCCGAAGCCCTGCGCGCGCGGCTGGCGGGTATCCCCGGCCTGGCCGACCTGGAGGTGGAAAAGCAGGTGCTGGCGCCGCAGATCACCGTGCGCGTGGACTACGCCGCCGCTGCACAAATGGGCGTGCCCGCCCCCCAGGTGCTGGCCGCGCTGCAGACGCTGGTAGAGGGCGAAAAAGTAGCCCAGGTGGTGGAGGGCAGCCGCCGCTTTGCACTGGTGGTGCGCCTGCCCGACAGCGCACGCTCCATCGACGGCCTGGCGCGGGTGCTCATCGACACGCCGCGTGGCCCCGTGCCGCTGTCGCGCCTGGCCACCATCGAAGAAGGCGATGGCCCCAACCAGATCAGCCGCGACGATGGCAAGCGCCGCATCGTGCTCTCGGCCAACGCGCAGGGCAGGGCGCTGTCCGACGTGGTGGCCGACATCCGCCAGGCCGTGGGCGACACCCGCCTGCCCGAGGGCTACTTCATCACCCTCGGCGGCCAGTTCCAGGCGCAGGAAGAAGCCAGCCGCCTGGTGGGCCTGCTCGCCATCGTTTCGCTGGTGCTGATGTTTGTGGTGCTGTACACCCGCTACCGCTCGGCCACGCTGTCGGCCCTCATCATGGCCAACATCCCGCTGGCGCTGGTGGGCGCGGTGCTGGGGCTGTGGGTGTCGGGCCAGCCGCTGTCGGTGGCGGCGCTGATCGGCTTCATCACGCTGGCGGGCATCTCGGTGCGCAACGGCATTTTGAAGGTGAGCCACTACCTCAACCTGATGCGCGTGGAGGGCGAGCGCTTTGACACCGCCATGATCGTGCGCGGCTCGCTGGAGCGCTTGAGCCCCGTGCTGATGACCGCCCTGGTCACCGCCTTTGCTTTGGCCCCGCTGCTGCTGGAGGCCGAACGCCCCGGCACCGAAATCCTGCACCCGGTGGCCGTGGTCATCTTCAGCGGCCTCATCAGCTCCACGCTGCTCGACACCTTCCTCACCCCCGCCCTGTTCTGGCTGTTTGGCCGCAAGGATGCCGAACGCCTGCTGGACGACAAGAACGCCGAGGCGTTCTGAGCTTTTCTTGTTTTGTACTTGTTCTTTTTATTTGTTCGTTTGCTTTTTCATTCACCCTTTGAAAGGACTCTCATGAAAACCACCCGCCAACTGTTCGCCGCCCTGGCCCTCGCAGCTTTGGCCACCACCGCCGTCCATGCCGCTGGCGACCACGGCGCGGGCCACGACCACAAGCCCCAACACGGCGGCATCGTGGCCGAGGCCAACGACATGGACTACGAACTGGTCGCCAAGCCCGACACCATCACCCTGCACCTGCGCGACCACGGCAAACCCGCCAAAACCGAGGGAGTGAGCGCCAAGCTCACGCTGCTCAACGGCACCGTGAAATCCGAGGCCGTGCTTGTACCGGCAGGCGAGGGCAGGCTCGAAACCAAAGGCATCTTCAAGGTCGCAGCAGGCACCAAGGTGGTGGCGCTGGTGACACTGCCGGGCAAGAAGGCGGCGAATGTGCGGTTTGCGGTGAAGTAAGCCGCTGCCGGAGAGAGAAAGAAAGCGTTGTGCACCACGCACCGCCGCGCTGGCTTTTGCTGGCGTGGCGGTGTGTGGCCTGCCTCAGTGGCCGCGCGCCTTGAGCACCGGCGAGATGGGTGCGTGCGTGGTTTCAGTGGTGCGGTGTGCTGGAATTTGAAGAAAATTGGGCTCTACCGCCTGTCTATCAAGCGCTTATAGCTATCAAATTAGTAGTGATGTGATTGATGCCGGGCGCAAGGTGCTGAGCTTCCGTGGGCGGGAATAGGCAGATTTTTTGGGCGGAGTGTCTGGCCGTTTTAGGCTGGCAGCCGTCATTCACACGTCAGTCCATGAACGACTGCATCACTCGACAACGGACGCTGGACGCCTTCATCAACGTGACACGACTGTCATGGTCACTTGTCGACAGCAGCGCCACGAAGGCGCATCTTCATGAACCATCCGAGAGACTCGTGCGCACCATGCGCTATAGCTGAAATAGCCCTCTGAAAGCGCGCATCGAAGCACCCTTTGACTCGCATCCGCTTCCAATCTGCGAGAGCATGGACAATTACCAAGCGTGCGAGAAAAAGGGGGCGAAATGAGCGTGGCGAGCGTGATCTCAACGGGGGGGGCTGGGGGCGACTTCGAACGACGGGTTGGCGCCTATTTTCTGGGTCTGCTGCTCACGAAGTCGTTCATGCCCATCTTCTCCGACGCTGCTCCGCAACGGGTGCACTTCCAAGCTCGTCGACTCGGCTGGCGCATCGACGACTTGGTGGTGGAGGCTCAGTCGGAAGCTGGCCAAATCCACAAGGTGGCCGCGCAGATCAAACGAACCTTCACGTTCAGTCTCAACGACGAGGAGTGCAGGGAGACGCTGGCGGCCGCCTGGGCGGACTTCAACAACACGACGCTATTCCAGCAGGGCCGCGACGCGATCGTCTTGGTCACCTTCCTGGGAACGAATCGTATTCAACACGACGTGCGCTGGCTGATTGGTCAAGCCAGAGCCGCTGGCGACGCGGCCGACTTCTCGGCGCGCCGCCGAGGCCAGGGAACCTTGAACAAGCAAGCCAAGGCCGACTACGAGACGATCAAAGCAATCATCGATCAGACGAACGGCTCACCGGTGGCCGATGAGAGCGTATGGAGGTTCTTGCAAGCCTTCCACGTTCTCAGCTTCGACTTTCAAGACGCAGCGGCGAAGGACGTAGC
>NZ_QAIM01000569.1:19940-21749 GCF_003061035.1 Acidovorax sp. HMWF018 | reverse complement strand
GCTGCTGCTGAGGGCCGCAGCGTCGACTTCGCTTCGCTGCCGGAACGCGCCAAGGCCAGGCACAGCCAAGTCCCGTCCCCCAAGCATGGCGAGCTGTCAAGACTTCGACAGCACTGCGCGACGACGTTGCGGCGGATCGCGGCGGCCGGCCCGCAGGGAATCGTGTTCGACCGAACCGAGCTGCGCGCCCAGCTAGAGGCCGCAGTCGCGCAGCAGCAGGTGGTGCTCGTGGTCGGTCCCGCCGGCAGCGGCAAGTCCGTGTTGGGAATGAACTACATGTCTGGCGCGGCGAGCGCTGAGACGAATTTCGCCTTTTCCGCAGAGGAGTTCAAAGCCGCGCACATCGATCAGGTCTTGACCAATGCGAGTCTCAATCTCACGTGGAAAGAGTTGGAGGGCTTGATGCCGCTCCACCGCAAGACGTTTTTTGTCGATGGCCTCGAGCGATTGCTCGAGGCGAGCGAACGAGCAGCGTTCAAGGATTTGCTGGTGGGTGTCAAGGACGACAGCTCGATTTCGCTGGTGATCACGTGTCGCGACTACTATGCGGAGGTCGTCGAGCGCAGCTTGCTGGCGACGAGCAATGTCACCTTCGCGAAAATCCTGGTCGGCGGGCTTTCCGACGCGGAGCTTTCGCAGGCTGAAGCCGCGGCGCCGACTTTGCAACCCTTGCTCGCCATTCAGAGTCTGAGGTCGATCCTCAGGAATCCATTTCTTCTGACGCGCGCATCCCAACTGCGCCTCGCGCAGGGCGAATCCATCCCACAGACTGAGCGCGCGTTGCGGCGCAGGATGTGGAGCGAGCTTGTCCGCGACGACGCATATGTCTCGGACGGGATGCCGTCCAAGCGTGAAAAGGTCTTTTTTGACGTCTGCATTGCGAGGGCGCGGGCGCTTCGCCCATACGTTGAAGTCGCTGACATCGACGGTGCCCTGCAACGGCTCGGAAACGCTAATCTCGTGGCGAACGATGAGTTTCATCGGGTCGCCGCCGCTCACGACATTTTCGAGGACTGGGGCCTCGTCGAGTGGTTCATGCGCCGATTTGAAGCGCACTCCGGCAGCTCGACGGCGATGGCTGGAGAAGTTGGGGGCCATCCTGCGTTGCGGCGCGCCTATCGCAAGTGGCTTACAGAGCAACTCGACGTGGACAGGACGGTAGTGGACCAGTTCATCTCCGAGGTGAGCTCCGAGAAGTCGCTCCCGTCCCACTTCGTCGACGACACCTGGCTCGCTGTCTTTCAGTCGAGCGCAGCGGGCTCGTTCATGACAGGCTTCGCCGACAAGCTGCTAGCGGATGGAGGTGCATTGCTCCAGCGAGTGCTGCACCTGGTCCGCGTTGGCTGCAAGACCGTTTCTCCCAAAGCGCAGGGGGTTCATGTTTGGCTTCGATGGCACGTTCCGACCGGGAACGCTTGGCCGATATTGCTCGCGTTCATGGACGAGAGCTGGGATGCGTTGCCGAGGCAAATGGATTCCTTGCTCGTTGCCTTCATAGAGGATTGGTCCGCTAACATTTCTGGCAGCGAACAGCTACCCGAAGGCGCCGCCAGCGTCGGCTCTCTCATAGAAAAGTTGCTTGCGCTCCCCGCGGACGCGCTAGGACTCGTGGTCCCCAGAGAGCGACTCGTCGAGATCCTGATGAAGGCGCCCCGCGCGAACGAAGCGCTCTTCAGAAGCATTGCTAGCAGGGCATCCGTGCCCGGGTCGATCCATCGCGACGAAGATGCCAGTCACTTCGCCAAGCTCACTTTCGAGCCCTTCAAGGCAATCGCTTTTGCCAGCGCATTCCCCCGCGAGCTTCAGGCG
>NZ_QAIM01000569.1:16078-19926 GCF_003061035.1 Acidovorax sp. HMWF018 | reverse complement strand
GGTGTTTGGGTTGACGCACAGTTACGAGCATCGCTTCTTTCCTCGGTCGTCGATGCAAGGGCCCATGTCGTTCTTGTTGCGCGCCCATCCTTCCGAGGGCGTGCGGTTCATCGTCAATTTCATCAATCAATGCTGCTCGAACTACCAAGCGAACTCGCGGCAGATGCGCCTGATCGAGCCACCGATCGAAATTGAGCTGACGCTATCCGATGGCAGGGCGCGATCCATTCTGGGAAATCAGCGGCTGTGGCGGACGTATCGGGGAACCCACGTCATGCCCGCCGTGATGGAGTGCGCCCTGATGGCTCTGGAAGCATGGCTTCTCGACATCGCGAAGGGCGCGGCAACGCCCGAAGTCTTCCAGAGTTTTCTGAACTACATCTTGGACAACTCGAACAACGCCGCTTTGTTGGGGGTCGTGACCAGCGCCTGCCTCGCGCACACGGGTCTAGCAGGCGATTGCTGCGTAAGTATCCTCGGATCCACCGAGCTAATCCGAATGGACGTGGCGCGCATGATGACGGACAAGACCGCGCTCGCTCCTGGTGGCTTCGACGTCTTCTCTCAAATGTTTCAGCGCGAGCGGCTCGAATCGAATGCGCTTCCGCATCGAAAGCACCACCTCGAAGAACTTGCCATTCAGCTCCAGCTTTGCCCGCAGCGAGCGTCGGTGGAAGCGTTGCTGGACCGCTATCTCGCTGCGTTGCCACCGGAGCAGGAGCGGACCACAGAACAATCGCAGTGGATGTTGGCGCTGCGGCGAATGGATCTCAGAACATACGATCGCAAGGATGTCGGCGACCAGGTGGAATTCACCATGGGTGAGCTTCCATCAGATGTACAAGCCATGGTGCAAGATTCGCAGGCCGGCCAAGTCGAGTTGATGAAGCGCATCGAGCTTCAAAACTGGGCTCACCAACACAAAGATGATGGAGTCGCTTTTGGCGATGAGTCGTGGCGTGACAAACTGGCGTTGGCGAAAGAGGTGGAGGGCCAAATCGCAGTTCGTGGCACCCGCGACATCCTCGAAGGAGGAGGCCGGATGGTGGCGGCAGTGATTGCGCGAGATCGCTGGGCCGTCCTCGACCCTGTGGATCGGCAGTGGTGCCTTGAAACCATTGTGGATTGCCTTGGGGAGACTCCCTCCGAAGACGTTTTCGGAAGCAGCATTCCCGTCGACGGGAAGATGGAGTGTGCGGCAGTGATCGGCGCTCTTGCGCCGCTAGTGAGCCAACCCGAAGCCGAGCGGCTGCTCGAAATTGCGTTGACTCACTGGAACCGGCATGTGCAGCAAGCTGCCGTCCAGAGCTTGACGCATCAACGTCTGTGGGATGCCCCGTCTCTGTTGAACTTCTCTTTGCACGTGCTGATTGCCGCCGCGCGTGCGACCTGCGAACAGGACGCCGAACTGGAGGAGCTTCCATGGAATCATCGTCCGTCCGGATCCGATTTGCGACATCAGCGTCAGGCCCGACTTGCCGCCACGGACAGATCGACGTGGGGTAGCGCGCCGCCTCTGCTTGATTCTCACTTGCTGCGACGCGACCATACCCTTGCGCTCTCCCTGCTGCCGGTCTTCCGCTCCCGAACCGGGAGTCCGCTTGCCCTTCAACTCTTTGAGTGGATCGGCGATCAGTTCGAGCGGTGGTGGGATCAGAGACATGAAGACCGCGACCAAAACTTCGGGCTGCACATCGCCGCGCAGGAGGCCTTCGCGGACTTCTTGATCGCGTCGGGGGCGTCCGTCGCGGAGCCTCTGCTGCAACACGTTCTGCCCCAAGTCGCCAGCGCGCCCAACGAATTCGCCAAGTTGCTCGACGACTTGATACGGGCAGCGGATACCCGTGGGGACGGAACGACCTTTTGGACGCTCTGGACTTTGATCGCCGCAGAAGCGCAGAAGGCCCAGTGGTTTGCAGATCTGTGCGACGAACGGTCGCGGGGGAGCTCGCTGATCCGGTCGTTGTTGCTCAGCAAAGGGTGGAAGGCGGGCGTTCGGGAGTGGAGGTTGCTTGGGGCGTCGAGCCAACGAGTCGACGCCCTCTTCGTGGCTGTGCCTGTCAGCAGCTTGGCCCTCGAGGCATACGGTGATTATCTGCTATCGATTGGAACACCGTCTTTGCCAACCGCGGTGAGGCTTATTCAGTCGCGCATGGACGACAGGCTGGAAGATGCACTCAGAAGGTCGAATTCGGCGAGGACTGCGATGGACCAGCTTGTGTCTCGCCTGATGTTCGAAGACTTACCAAGATTGCAGTCGGCGACGCTGCGCGCGCCGACCTTAGCGCTGCTGGATGCTCTCGTTCAAGCGGGTTCATCTAATGCGTTTCTTCTTCGAGAAGACTTTTTGACGCCTTCTGGCGGCGTCGGGCGATGAGCCTGCTGACCAGTCGTCGACAAGCACGTTGTTGCCCGCTGTCCATCCCGCGCGCCGACGTGCTGGCACATTGGGAGTTCCAGCTAACCCGCCCAACGATGGCCGTATGAGCCCCCCGGCGGCACTGTAAAAGCTATTGCAGGCCCGGTCGGCATGAGGAGCTCCCCCATATGGCTCCAGCAAGAAGCCGACCTCAAAAGCGCAGACAGTCTCACCGAATACCATCGTTCGAAGAGGCTTCTAGTCGCGATGGACATCGCAGTTGGGATCCGTCTGATTGAGAATGGTGCAGCGTACTCACGTGTCGCATGATGCTATCGTCGGTCGCACCTCCGCGCTGGACTTGGACCAGCATTCAAGGGCTGATGAGTGGCCAGCTGGCTCTCGTGAATGTGCACTTACGGTTACCCCGCCAGCGATGGGCGGCGGCTGCTTTTGGCCGACAGCGGCCGACCGCTAGCATAGCCCGAAGGTCTGCTTCCGCTGCAGAGCAGCCCCTGCTGATCTGAGTTGATTTGAAATGCCTTCGCATGGCCGAGCCACCCATCGGCTGAGCATTGGTCCCAACGACCTCCCTGCTGCGCGGGCTGCCTGCCCGGCCCAGCCTCATCGGTAGAAGTTTGCGCCTGACCGATTCCCCCAAGACCACCTTCCGCTTCACTCGCTCACGCCACCTGCATGCAACGTGGCCTCGCGCGCCTTGCCCCGCCGCATAGCGCAGCAATCTCCTGCGCCGCCGTCCAAGTCATATTCACCTGAGTGATGTGAAACATCACCAGCGTTCCATTGACTGATATTGCTGCAGCGCGAATGATCGGTCCCCAGGCGCTGGGTGTATCCGCACCGGCCCCGAAAGACCGATTGATTGATCGACTCGCAATGACAAAAAACAAAGGAGACGCCCATGCATGAATGCCCCGTGACCGTGTTCCCGCAGCAGATCCGCTGGGAGACGGATGACACCAGCCGCATTCCCTTTCAGGCCTATACGGATGAGGCGCTGTACCGCAAGGAGTTGGACCGTTTGTTCTACAACGGGCACTGGTGCTATGTCGGCCTGGAGGCTGAGATTCCCAACGCGGGGGATTTCAAGCGCACGGTGATCGGCGAGCGCTCGGTGCTGCTGGTGCGCGACAAGGATGCTTCGATCCATGTGGTGGAAAACGTCTGCGCCCACCGGGGTATGGCGTTTTGCCGTGAGCGGCATGGCAACCGCGAGAGCCTGACCTGCCCCTACCACCAGTGGAACTACACCCTGTCAGGTGACTTGCAGGGTGTGCCGTTTCGGCGGGGCGTGAAGCAGGATGGCAAGGTCAATGGCGGCATGCCAGCGGATTTCAACCCGGCAGAGCATGGGCTGACCAAGCTCAAGGTGGCGACCCGTGGCGGCGTGGTGTTTGCGTCGTTTGACCACAGCGTGGAGCCGCTGGAGGAATTTTTGGGCCCCACCATCCTGGGCTATTTTGACCGG
>NZ_QAIM01000569.1:3817-16041 GCF_003061035.1 Acidovorax sp. HMWF018 | reverse complement strand
TCCTGGGCTACAACCGCCAGCGCATTCCGGGCAACTGGAAGCTGATGCAAGAGAACATCAAAGACCCGTACCACCCCGGCCTGCTGCACACCTGGTTCGTTACCTTTGGGCTCTGGCGCGCCGACAACAAGTCGCAACTGCTGATGGACGCGCAGCACCGCCATGCGGCCATGGTCTCGACCCGTGGTGCGGCGGGCAAGGCGGCGGATGTGACGCAGGTGTCCAGCTTCAAGGCGGGCATGGAGCTGAACGACCCGCGCTTTTTGGATATTGCGCAGGAGGACTGGTGGGCGGGCCCGGCCCCCGCAGCCAGCGGGGAGGGCGCAACGGTGCCCAACGCGGCGGCATCGGTCCCCACGGCGGTGATGATGACCGTGTTTCCTAGCGTGATCTTTCAGCAGCAGGTCAACAGCGTGTCCACGCGCCATATCCAGCCTGATGGCAAAGGCGCTTTTGATTTTGTGTGGACGCACTTTGGCTTTGAGGACGACAGCGAGGAGATGACGCAGCGCCGCCTGCGCCAGGCCAATCTGTTCGGCCCGGCAGGCTTTGTGTCGGCCGACGATGGCGAGGTGATCGAGTGGTCGCAGGAAGGCTTTGAGACCAAGCCCGCGCACCGCACGCTGGCCGAGCTGGGCGGGCGTGAGGTGGGCGACACAGACCACATGGTGACCGAGACGCTGATCCGGGGCATGTACGAATACTGGCGCAAGGTGATGGAGGCGGAGGCATGACCATGGACTTCCAGACCTACTTCGAACTGAACCAGCTCTACGCCCGCTACGCCCGCGCACTTGACGCGGCGGACTGGGAGGCGTGGCCTGAGTTTTTCATCGACCACTGCGTGTACAAGCTGCAGCCGCGGGAGAACCACGAGCGCGGGTTTCCGCTGGCCACGCTGGCGTTTGACAGCAAGGGCATGCTGAAAGACCGCGTCTACGGTATCCGCGAGACGCTGTTCCACGACCCCTATTACCAGCGCCACGTGGTGGGTGCGCCGCTGGTGCACAAGGTGGATGCAGATGGCCGCATCCACTGCGAGGCCAACTACGCGGTGCTGCGCACGCGTCTGTCGAAGGAATCGACGGTGTTCAACGTGGGGCGCACGCTGGATGAGGTGGTGCCCACGCCCGAGGGCCTGAAGTTCGCATCGCGCCTCGTCGTTTACGACAGCGAGATGATCCCCAACTCGCTGATCTACCCCATCTGAGGAGCCGCCATGACGACGAACTGGATTGACGCCGCCGCGCAGGACGATGTGCCGCAGGATGACGTGATCGGCCTGGCTGTGGCAGGGCGCGACATTGCGCTGTATGGCGTGGGCGGCGATGTGTTTGCCACCGACAACATCTGCACCCACGGCCATGCGCGACTGTGCGATGGGTTTCTGGAAGGGCACGAGATCGAATGCCCGCTGCACCAAGGCAAGTTTGATGTGCGATCAGGCCAGCCCACCTGTGCGCCAGTGACCGAGCCGCTGCGCAGCTACCCCGTGAAGATCGAGGGCGGCCGCGTGTGGCTGGCCCTGGACTGAACCTCTCAAGGAGACCCTCATGACTGCCGAACGACCTGAGGTCGAGGCCGCCGCATTGCCGCATGAAGGCGTAAACGCCCACCCGGCCCACACCATCGTGATCGTCGGTGCGGGCCAGGCGGGCGGCTGGGCGGCGCAAACGCTGCGCAGCGAAGGCTTTGCGGGCCGTGTGGTGCTGATCGGTGACGAAGTCCACCCGCCGCACGAACGGCCACCGCTGTCAAAGGCGGTGCTATCGGGCGCAGCCGCGCCGGAGAGCACGCGCCTCATGAAGCCCGAGGCCTTTGACGCCCTGGCGGTGCAATGGCGGCCCGGCGTGCAGGTGCACCGCATTGACCGCGCTGCCAAGCAGGTGCTGTTGTCGGATGGCACAGCGCAGCCCTACGACAAGCTCATCCTGTGCACCGGGGGGCGCGCCCGGCGGCTTGCCGTGCCAGGCGCTGACCAGGTGCCGCTGCACACGCTGCGCACCATTGAAGATGCGCAGGCGCTGGCCCCGGCCCTTCGGCCTGGCCGCAGCGTGGTGGTGGTGGGCGGTGGCTGGATCGGCCTGGAGGTGGCGGCCACCGCACGCCAGCAGGGCGCGGAAGTGGTGGTGGTGGAGACGCAAACCCGCTTGTGTGAACGCACCGTGCCCGCCGAGGTGTCGGCGTATCTGCTGGCGCTGCACCGCGCCCAGGGCGTGCGCGTGCTGCTGGGCGCGGGTGTGCGGGGCTTTGCCCGCTCTGCAGATGGCGCAGATAGCCGCTCGGAGGTCTTGCTGGCCGATGGCAGCGCGCTGGCGTGCGACACCATCGTGCTGGGCGTTGGCCTGGTGCCCAACGACGAGCTGGCGCGCGAGGCGGGCCTCGCTTGCGAAGGTGGCGTGCTGGTCGATGCCCAATGCCGCACGTCCGACCCCCACATCCTGGCCGCAGGCGATGTGGCCGTGGCACCCAACCCCTGGGCGGGCCGCAGCCTGCGGTTGGAGTCGTGGCAGAACGCGCAGGAGCAGGGCATGGCCGCTGCGCGATCCGCCCTGGGCCAGGCAGTGGACTACCAGCCGCTGCCATGGTTCTGGTCCGACCAGTACGGCATGAACCTGCAGATCTACGGCATGCCCACGCCTGCGCACCGCGTGGTGCAGCGCGGCGACCCGGCCAGCGGCAGCTTTGTGTTGTTTTACCTGGCGGGCGATGTGGTGCAGGCCGCCGTAGGGGCCAACGCAGCGCGCGACCTGCGCTTTGCCCGCAGGCTGATCGAGCAGCGCAAGCCGGTGGATGCCGAGCGGCTGGCCGACTTGGGCACGCCGATGGCAAAGCTGTGAACCCACATGGATGCCGAGCAGCACAGAAGCCCGCACCCGCACCCAAGCCCACCAGAACCGAACACGACAACCCGCTAAGGAAACCACCGATGACCGCAACCACGTCAACCACTTACCTCTGGACCCCGCCCCCCGTCTATTCGCTGCCTGTGCGTGGCCGCAGCGAGCGCCTGCCCATCCACCGGCTGTTCTTTGTGGGCCGCAACTACCACGCGCATGCGGTGGAGATGGGGCGCCCGGTGGACAAGTCGGTGGAAGTGCCGTTCTATTTCACCAAGGCACCGTCCACGCTGGTCGAGTCTGGCGCGACCGTGGCCTACCCACCCGGCACGCAGAACTACCACCACGAAATGGAACTGGTGCTGGCCATTGGTGCGCCCGGATTTCGTGTGAGCGAGGCAGATGCGCCCCGCCTTATCTATGGCTATGCCTGCGGCCTGGACATGACGCGCCGCGACCTGCAGCTGGTAGCGCGTGACAAGGGCCGGCCTTGGGACCTGGGCAAGGATGTGGAGCAGTCTTCCGTGGTCTCCGAGATCGTGCTCATGCCGCAGGTGGTGCTGGGCCAGGGCGAGCTGGAGCTGTCGGTCAATGGCACCGCGCGCCAGAAGTCCGACCTGTCCAAGCTGATCTGGAACATCCCCGAGCTGATTGCCGACCTGTCCAAGTTCTACCACCTGCAGCCGGGTGACCTGATCTTTACCGGCACGCCCGAGGGCGTAGGCCCCGTGCTGGCTGGCGACCGCATTGAAGGCCACATTGAAGGCGTGGGCAGCATCGTGCTCCACGTTGGCCCGGCGGAATAAGAAAAAACCACATCCAGGAGGCAACCCCACCATGACCACCGACCTCACACCTTCCCCTGTGCGGCTGCACGCCGTTGCGGGCAAGGGCCAGCCCGATCCGACGCCCGAGCTGGAGCAGCTGTACCGGGGCTTTGAGCAAGAGCTGCTGGTACCGCTCTGGACGCAGATTGGCGACCTGATGCCCCGCCAGCCCCAATCCAAGGCCGTGCCGCACTTGTGGCGCTGGGACCGCTTGAAGGCCCTGGCCGCACAGGCGGGCGCCATCGTGCCTGTGGGCCGTGGCGGGGAGCGCCGTGCGATTGCGCTGGCCAACCCGGCGCTGGGTGGGCGCCCGTTTGCCACGCCCACGCTGTGGGCCGCCATTCAGTACCTGATGCCCGGCGAAGACGCCCCCGAGCACCGGCACACGCAGCACGCGTTTCGTTTTGTAGTGGAAGGCGAGGGCGTGTGGACCGTGGTGAATGGCGATGCCGTGCGCATGTCGCGGGGCGACTTTCTGCCCCAGGCCGGCTGGAACTGGCATGCCCACCACAACGCTGCCACCGAGCCCATGGCCTGGATCGACGGCCTGGACATTCCGTTCTCGTACTACACCGAGAGCCAGTTTTTTGAAGTGGGGCGCGAGAAGCTCCCACCCGCCGAGCGCACCACCGCCGAGCGTTCGTATTCGGAAAGGCTGTGGGGCCACCCGGGCCTGCGCCCGGTATCGATGGTGCAGGCCCAGCCCGCCACGCCCCTGCTGGCCTACCGCTGGGTGGACACCGATCGTGCACTGGCCGACCAGCTCGCGCTGGAAGACGAAGGCCAGGCGGGCACCCTGAGTCCCGGGCATGCTGCAGTGCGCTTTACCAACCCCACCACCGGCGCCGATGTGCTGCCCACGATGCGGACCGAAATGCACCGCGTGCGCGCGGGCGGTGCAACGCGGGTTCAGCGTGAGGTGGGGTCGTCGGTGTTCCAGGTGTTTGACGGCAGCGGCACCGTCACGGTGGGTGAACGCACCTGGCAGGTGGCGCGGGGCGACTTGTTTGTGGTGCCGTCGTGGCAACCGTTCTCGGCCCAGGCATCTGCTGCTGGCGCACTCGACCTGTTTCGCTTCAGCGACGCGCCGATTTTTGAGGCGCTGCACAGCCATCGTGCGCAAGTCACTGTTTGATCCATCACTCACCAAGCCGGATTTGGCTTTCATAAAACCAAGGAGACACCCCCCATGCTGACCGCCATTCGTTCACAGATTTTGAGACCTGCCCTGGCGCTCTGCGCGCTGGCCCTTGTGGCCGCCGCGAGCGTGCCCAACGCCGTGGCGCAGACCTTCCCTGCCAAGCCCATCCGCTCCGTCGCGCCGTATTCGCCCGGCAGCGGCCCCGATGCGGTGATGCGCATCCTCAGCGAGCGCTTGTCGCGCAATTGGGGGCAGCAACTCGTCATTGACAACAAGCCGGGTGCCAACGGTTTCATCGCCATCGGCGATGCCAAGCGCGCTGCGCCAGATGGCTACACGCTGCTGCAGGTGGACAACACGCACATGGCCCTGCAGCCGCATGTGTTCAAGCAACTGCCCTATGACCCGATCAAAGATTTCGAGCCCGTGGCGCCGGTGTATTTCACCAACTTTTTTGTGGTGGTGGCGGCCAACTCGCCCTGGAAGGATGTGGGCGATCTGATCAAGGCGGCCAAGGCGGCGCCGGGCGACATCACCTACGGCTCCTGGGGTATCGGCAGCGTGGCCCATGTGGGCGCGGCGAGTCTGGAGGCAGCGACGGGCACGAAGATGATGCATGTGCCGTACAAGGACATGGGCAGCGTCTACACCTCTGTGGCCACGGGCGACATCAAGTGGGCGTTTGGCACGGCAGCGACGGCCGGACCGATGTTCCAGGCCAAAAAGGTGAAGTTTCTGGCCCTGGCTGCGCCCCAGCGTCTGGCGGGCTTCACCGACATTCCGACCATGGGCGAAGCGGGCGGCCCGGCCGGGTTTGAAGTGAAGACCTGGGTGGGCCTGTTTGCGCCCGCAGGCACGCCCAAGGTGGCCATCGAGAAGATCAATGCCGACGTGGGCAAGGTGCTGGCCACCTCTGAGGTCAAGGAGCGCCTGGCGACCTTCGGTTTCGAGCCCTACATCGGCCCGCCCGCCGAACTCACCAAGGCCATCGAACGCGATTCGCGCACGTTTGGTGAAGTCGTCAAGCGTGCCAAGATTGCCTTGGACTGACACAGGGACTGACACAGAGACTGACCATGAAGCTCTATTCCTTCTTCCGCAGCGGAACCTCCCACCGCTTGCGCATTGCGCTCAACCTCAAGGGGCTGGCCTACGAGCAGATTGCGGTCGATTTGCGGCGCGAAGAGCATCTGGGCGATGCCTTCAAGGCCATCAACCCGCAGCAGTTGGTGCCCGTGCTGGAGGCCGACGAGCGCCTGATGATCCAGTCGCCCGCCATCATCGAGTGGCTCGAGGAGCGCTATCCCACCCCACCGCTGCTGCCCGGCGATGCAGGCGATCGCGCCCAGGTGCGCGCCTTGGCCGCCATCGTGGGCTGCGACATCCACCCCATCAACAACCGCCGCATTCTGGAGGCGCTGCGCCATCGCTTTGGTGCCGACGAGGTTGCCGTGAACGACTGGTGCGGCACCTGGATCAGCGCGGGCTTTGATGCCATTGAGGCGCTGCTGTCGAAGGACCCGCATCGCGGTGATTTCTGCTTTGGCAGCACCCCCACGCTGGCCGATGTGTACCTGGTTCCGCAGGTGGAGAGCGCGCGCCGCTTCAAGGTGGACTTGTCGCGCTGGCCGCTGGTGCAGGCGGTGGACGCGGCCTGCGCGCAGCTGGAAGCGTTTCGCAAGGCGGCGCCCAGTGCGCAGCCAGATGCGGGCTGAGCCTGAAGGCTCTTACCCCTCAGTCGCCCTGCATGTAGAAAGCCTCGGCATGGAGGTGCGCCGCCTCCAGGCCTTTACCCAGCGCCAGCAGTGTGGTGGTCTCCACCATCGGCGGCGATCCGCACAGATACGCCTGCCAGCCACGCAGGCTGGCGTGGTCCTGCTCGATGGCCTGGGTCACCAGCCCGCGCCGCTGCGTGGCAGGGTCGGCGCCCGAGGCCACCACCACATGCACCTGCAGGGCAGGGTGCACGCTGCGCAAATGGTCCAGCCACGCCAGGCCATACAGCTCGCGCGTCGAGCGTAGGCCGAAGTACAGGTGAATGGGGTTGCGCATTCCGGCGGCCACTGCGCCGCGCACCACCGACAGCACCGACGCCAGCCCGGTGCCCCCAGCCACGCACAGCATGGGCCCCGTGTGCTGCTGGCGCAAATACGCTGCGCCCAGCGGCCCACTGACCTTGACCTTGTCCCCCACCTTGAGCTGCCCGGCGATGTAGCCGCTGACCCGGCCCTGGGGCATGAGTTGCACATGAAACTCCAGCAGCGGTTCGCCCGGCAGGTTTGCCATGGAGTAGGGGCGCACGTGCGTCGGCGTGAACCCCAACTGCATGTACTGGCCCGGTGAAAACGCAATGGGTTTTGCCACCTTGAGCAGCAGGCGCCGGATGTCTGCCGCCAGCGGCTCGATGGCCACCACGGTGGCCTTGGCCACGCGGGCACGGTGCACCACGGCTTCGCCGGGGGCGGGCACTTCGATGGTGCAGGGCTCGGTCACATAGGTCTGGCAGGCTAGCACGGCACCGTCCACGCCGTCCAGCGGGCGCTGCTGCTCGCGCCCGCCATCGAGCACCTCACCCGACAGCACCCGGCAGCGGCAGATGCCGCAGCGGCCCGACAGGCATGAATACGACATCGGAACCTGCGCCGCGCGCAGGGCGTCGAGCAGGTTCACGCCGGGCTCGGCGCGGATCACGCGGTTAAGCGGCTGAACGAGGATGTCCATGGCGGGCTGCGTTCAAGTTCATGCGGGCGATTGTGCCCAGAATTGCGCCTACAAATCACTGGCTGCAATACCATCGCCACTTCATATCACCCGAGCTGATGGAGTGGCGATGGAGCTATCGGATATCGACCTGAACCTGCTGGTGCTGTTTCAGCAACTCATGGTCGAACGGCGCGTGTCGAAAGTGGCCGACAACCTGGGACTGACGCAGCCTGCTGTGAGCAACGCGCTGGCCAAGCTGCGGCGCATTTTTGGCGACGAGCTTTTCTTGCGCACCTCGGGCGGCATGGTGCCCACGCCTTTTGCCGAACAACTGGGCGAGTCCGTGGGCTATGCGCTGGGCATGATCCACAGCGGGCTGAACCAGCGCACACAGTTCACGCCCGCAACGCTCAAGCGCACCATCACCATCGGCATGACGGACATTGGCGAGATCGTCTTCCTGCCCGCGCTGCTGGAGCGCCTGGGGCGGGAGGCGCCGGGCGTCACGCTGAACACCGTGCGCAACAACGCTGCCCATCTGCGCGAAGACATGGAGGCTGGCAAGGTGGACCTGGCCATTGGCCTGCTGCCGCAGCTGAAAGCGGGGTTTTTCCAGCGGCGCTTGTTCCGCCAGCGTTATGTGTGTCTGTTCCGAAAGGGCCACGCGCTGGACCGGCCCAAGCTGCTGCTGTCGGACTACAAGGCGGCAGAGCACCTGGTGATCGTGTCTGCAGGGACGGGGCACGGCAAGGTGGACGAGCTGATCCAGAAGGCCGGCATCGACCGCCTGGTGCGGCTGAGCGTGCCGCACTTTGTGAGCGTGGGCCACATCCTCCAAAGCACGGCGCTGGTGGCGACGGTGCCCGAGCGGCTGGCGCTCAAGCTGGTCGAACCTTTTGGCCTGGTACTGCGCACGCACCCCGTCAAACTGCCTGACGCGCCCATCAGCGTGTTCTGGCACGCCAAGGTGCACCGCGAACCCGTCAATCAGTGGCTGCGCGGGATGGTGTTTGAGCTGTTTGGGGGCGACGGTACCGTTGGCGGTGGGTTACCGTGATCTGTGGGGCGAGCCAGCGGCGCACGCCAGGTTGCGCCGTTCGTTCTCTTAGAGGTTGCTATGTTATCTGTAGCTTGCTTTTCTTGTAAGTAAGGCGGTAGGCCCGGTTTTTATTCAACATTCTGATCGCCCCTCCGAGGGGTTGGTGGTTGTCGGTTGGTGGCAGCGTTGTCACCCAACGCTGTTCAATACACCAGCCGCTCCGGCCTCACCTCCTGCAGGATGGTCGTCGCAATCTCTTCAATCGATTTGGTGGTGGTGGACAGCCACCGGATGCCCGCGCGGCGCATCATGGCCTCGGCCTCGGCCACCTCGGCGCGGCAGTTTTCGATGCTGGCGTATTTGGAGTTGGGGCGACGCTCGGCGCGGATCTCGGCCAGGCGGTCGGGGCTGATGGTCAGGCCAAAGATCTTGCTGCGAAACGGCACCAGGGCCGGGGGCAGCTGGCGGCGCTCGAAATCCTCGGGGATCAGGGGGTAGTTGGCGGCTTTCAGGCCACATTGCATGGCCAGGTACAGGCTGGTGGGCGTTTTGCCGCTGCGGCTCACGCCCACCAGGATCACGTCGGCACCTGCCAGGTCGCGGTTGCTCTGGCCGTCGTCATGAGCCAAGCTGAAGTTGATGGCTTCAATACGGTCCGTGTATTCCTTGCTGCGGCTCACGTCGCTGAAGCGCCCCACGCGGTGGTGCGACTTGATGCCCAGCTCTTCCTCCAGCGGGTGCACAAAGGTGCCGAACATGTCCAGCAGCATGCCCTTGCAGCCATCCTGGATGACCTTGAGAACATCCATGTTGACCAGCGTGGTGAAAACGATGGGCTTCTTGCCCTCGACCTCTGCAGTGTGGTTGATCTGCCGCACCGCCTGGTGCGCCTTGTCCACGGTGTCAATGAAGGGCAGGCGCACATGGCGCGGCTTCATCTCGAATTGGGCCAGGATGGCATTGCCGAAGGTTTCGGCGGTGATGCCGGTGCCGTCAGAGACAAAAAATACGGTGCGCGAGTGCATGGATCCCCTTTTTTTGGATGCGGCTTGCGCCAGCCGGGTGGACACCACAAAGAAGTGGCAATTCCCCGATTTGCGTCAGTCGCGTGAAAGCGTCAGCCCGTTGCCAGATGCGCGGGCCTACAATTGTCACAATTATCCAATTCTCACCATGCACACCGTCGGCCTACAACCACAACGACAAAGCTGCAGCCTGTGCATGGCCGCTCGCCCATCGCTCTCAGGGGGCAGGCGCGCAGACCCGGTTTCAACTTCTGGAGCTTTCCCATGTCTGCACTTTTCAGCCCGACCGCCTTGGTCGTACCGTTTGAAAACCTGAGAATGACCGATGTCGAGGCCGTTGGCGGTAAAAACGCCAGCCTCGGCGAGATGATCTCCCAGCTGCCGCAGGGCGTGCGCGTGCCCACGGGCTTTGCCACCACCGCCCACGCGTTTCGCGAGTTCCTGGCCTACGACGGGCTGGCTGACCGCATCAGCGCCAAGCTCAAAAGCCTGGATACCGAGGACGTGCGCGCCCTCGCACAGGTCGGTGCCGAGATTCGCGCCATGGTTGAGGCCCAGCCCTTCCCGGCCGACCTGCAAAAGGCCATTGCCGACGAATTTGCCAAGCTGAGTGCTGGCAACCCTGCTGCCTCGTTTGCCGTGCGCTCGTCCGCCACGGCCGAGGACTTGCCCGACGCATCGTTTGCCGGCCAGCAGGAAACCTTCCTGAACGTGGTGGGCATCGACGAAGTCATGCACAAGATGAAGGAAGTGTTTGCGTCGCTGTACAACGACCGCGCCATTTCCTACCGTGTGCACAAGGGCTTCGAGCACGATGTGGTGGCACTGTCGGCCGGTGTGCAGCGCATGGTGCGCTCCGACCTGGGCGCCGCCGGCGTGATGTTCACCATCGATACCGAATCCGGCTTTGAGGACGTGGTCTTCATCACCAGCAGCTACGGCCTGGGCGAAACCGTGGTCCAGGGCGCCGTGAACCCCGACGAGTTCTACGTGCACAAGCCCATGCTCCAGGCAGGCAAGAAGGCGCTGATCCGCCGCAACCTGGGCAGCAAGCTGATCCAGATGGTGTTCTCCACGCCTGAGGAAAAGGCCGCCAGCGGCAAGCTGGTCAAGACCATTGATGTGCCCACCGAGCAGCGCAACCGCTACTCGCTGACCGACGCCGACGTGGAGCAACTGGCCCGCTACGCGCTGGTGATCGAGCAGCACTACGGCCGGCCCATGGACATCGAGTGGGGCAAGGACGGCACCGACGGCCAGCTCTACATCCTGCAGGCACGGCCTGAAACCGTGAAGAGCCAGGCCAAGGGCCAGGCCGAGCTGCGCTACAAGCTCAAGGGCCAGGGCACCGTGCTGGCCGAGGGCCGCGCCATCGGCCAGAAGATTGGCACCGGCCCCGTGCGCCTGGTGCACAACATTTCCGAGATGGACAAGGTCCAGCCGGGCGATGTGCTGGTCACCGACATGACGGACCCCAACTGGGAGCCTGTGATGAAGCGCGCCAGCGCCATCGTCACCAACCGGGGTGGCCGCACGTGCCACGCCGCCATCATTGCGCGCGAGCTGGGCATCCCAGCCGTCGTGGGCTGTGGCGACGCGACCGAGCGTCTGAAGGATGGCACGCTGGTCACGGTGAGCTGCTCCGAGGGCGACACGGGCAAGATCTACGACGGCCTGCTCGAAACCGAAGTCACCGAAGTGCAGCGCGGCGCGATGCCTCCCATCAAGACCAAGATCATGATGAACGTGGGCAACCCCCAGCTGGCGTTTGATTTTGCCCAGCTGCCCAACGAAGGCGTTGGCCTGGCGCGGCTCGAGTTCATCATCAACAACAACATTGGTGTGCACCCCAAGGCGATCCTGGACTATCCCCAGATCGATGCCGACCTGAAGAAGGCCGTGGAATCCGTGGCCCGTGGCCATGCGTCGCCCCGCGCGTTCTACGTGGACAAGGTCGCTGAAGGCGTGGCCACCATTGCCGCCGCCTTCTGGCCCAAGCCCGTCATCGTGCGCTTGTCTGACTTCAAGTCCAACGAGTACCGCAAGCTGATCGGCGGCAGCCGCTACGAGCCCGAGGAAGAAAACCCGATGCTCGGCTTCCGTGGTGCCGCCCGCTACATCAGCGAAGACTTCGGCGAAGCCTTTGCCATGGAATGTGAAGCCTTGAAGCGCGTGCGCAACGACATGGGCCTGACCAACGTGCAGGTGATGGTGCCCTTTGTGCGCACGCTGGGCCAGGCCGAACGCGTGACCAAGCTGCTGGCCAGCCATGGACTGCAGCGTGGCAAGGACGACCTCAAGGTCATCATGATGTGCGAAGTGCCCAGCAATGCCATCCTGGCAGAGCGTTTCCTGGAGTTCTTCGACGGCTTCTCCATCGGCTCCAACGACCTGACCCAGCTCACGCTGGGCCTGGACCGTGACTCGGGCCTGGAGCTGCTGGCGCAGGACTTTGACGAACGCGACCCGGCTGTCGAGGCACTGATCCACCAGGCCATCAAGGCCTGCCTGGCCCAGGGCAAGTACATCGGTATCTGCGGCCAGGGCCCCAGCGACCACCCTGACTTTGCGCAGTGGCTGGCCAAGGAAGGCATCTCGTCGATTTCGCTCAACCCCGACAGCGTGATTGCCACCTGGCAGCAACTGGCA
>NZ_QAIM01000569.1:0-3807 GCF_003061035.1 Acidovorax sp. HMWF018 | reverse complement strand
ACCCGCCATCGCGTCCGTGATGCCGCGCCAGTGATGCCGTTGCAGCAGCCCGCTACCCGCCCCGCCGACGCCGAGATGGCGGGGCCGTTTCCCCCCGACTTGCACGACGTGCGCCACCTGTGGCTCAAAGCAGGTTTGCTCCTGCTGTGGGCTCTGGTGTCGTTTGGTGCCACCTACTTCGCCCGGGACCTGCAGGTACTGGTGGTGGGGGGCTGGCCTCTGGGCTACTGGATTGCGGCGCAGGGCGCTGTGCTGGTGTTCATCGCCATCGTGGTCGCCTACGGCTGGGCCATGAACCACTTTGAGCGGCAGGACCAGCAGCAACGCGAGGCGTTGGAGCTTTCCGCCCCTCCCGCAGAAGACCGCGCCCATGGCTGAGCGCAAGCCAAGCAGCGCCGAGGCGGACCGCGCCTATTTGTGGCGGCTGCACCGTATTCTGGCGCTGTACGTGGCGGGGGTGCTGGGCTTTCTGGCACTGATGACCTGGGCTGAGCACCAGGGGCTGTCGCGCCACTGGATCGGCCCGATTTTTCTGTTCCTCACCGTCATGGTGTACGCCGGCATCGGCGTGTACGGCCGCACGACGGACCCTGAGGACTACTACGTGGCAGGGCGGCGCATTCCACCCATGTACAACGGCATGGCGACGGCGGCCGACTGGATGAGTGCGGCCTCGTTCATCAGTCTGTCGGGCGCGCTGTACCTGCAGGGCTTTTCGGGCACGCCGGGGCAGGCAGGTGGCCTGGCCTATCTGCTGGGGTGGACGGGGGGCTTCTGTCTGGTCGCCATGCTCATTGCACCCCACCTGCGCGCCATGGGCCTGTACACCGTGCCCGACTTTTTTCACGTGCGTTTTGGCGGGCGCTGGCCGCGTGTCATTGCCGCACTGGCAGCCGTGTTGTGCTCTTTCACTTACGTGGTGGCGCAGATCTACGGCGTGGGGCTGATTGCGTCGCGCCTCACCGGCGTGCAGTTCGAGATCGGCATCATGCTGGGCCTGGGCGGGGTGCTGTTGTGCTCGTTCCTGGGCGGCATGCGGGCCATCACCTGGACGCAGGTGGCGCAGTACGTCGTGCTGCTGCTGGCGTTCATGATCCCGGTGTCGTGGCTTGCGTACAAGCAGCTGGGCAACCCGCTGGCACCATTGGTATATGGCGCGCAGATCAGCAAGATTGCCGACCTGGAGGCGCAGTTACTCGACTCCCCGGCCGAACACCAGGTGGTGCAGGCTTACCTGCAGCGCGCCAAGGACTTCGAAGCGCGCCTGCAGGATGTGGATGCCGCCCTGGAGCGGGAACGCGAAAAGGGCCGTGAGCGCATCCGGGCCCTGCGTGCGCAGAATGCTGATGTGGGCCTGATCGTCTCCGCCAGCCGCGAGCTGGCGGCGCTGCCCCGCGATGCGGCAGCTGCCCGCGAGCGCTGGACCCGCGAAATGCGCGAGAACTACGAGCGCGCGCGTCCTTTGGGCGGGCTGCCGCCCCACAGCCAGGCCTATGCCGGCGACCCCCACGGCACCCCCGAGGAGCAACGCGACTACGAGCTCACGCGCCGCAATTTTCTGGCGCTGATGCTCTGCCTGATGGTGGGCACCGCCGGGCTGCCCCACCTGCTGACCCGCTACTACACATCGCCCACGGTGTCTGCGGCCCGTGCGTCGGTGGGCTGGTCGCTGTTTTTCATTGCGCTGCTGTACCTCAGTGCGCCCGCCCTGGCTGTGCTGGTGAAGTTCGAGGTCATGCAGAACCTGGTAGGCAGCAGTTTTGAGGCCCTGCCCACCTGGATGGCGCAGTGGGCGCGGGTGGACAGCTCGCTGCTGTCGGTGGAAGACGTGAACGGCGATGGCCTGATCCAGTTTGGTGAGATCCGGCTGGGGGCCGACCTCATCATGCTGGCCACGCCCGAACTGGGTGGGCTGCCGTATGTAGTGTCGGGCCTGGTGGCGGCAGGGGGGCTGGCAGCGGCGCTGTCCACGGCCGACGGCTTGCTGCTCACCATCAGCAATGCGCTCGTGCGCGACCTGTATTTCCAGGACACGCGCCGCCAGGCGTCGCCCGAGCAGCGGGTGATCCTGACCAAGTTCACGCTGCTGGCCGTGGCCTTGTCGGCTGCGTTTGTGGCGGCGCTCAAGCCATCCGAAATCCTGCCCATGGTGTCGGCGTCCTTCTCGCTGGCGGCGTCGGCGTTTGTGCCGGTGATGGTGCTGGGCATCTTCTGGCGGGGCACCACGCGGCAAGGCGCGGTGGCGGGCATGCTGGGCGGGCTGGCCATCACGGTGTACTACATGCTGTCGCATGTGCCCGCCATGCAGGCGCTGCCGCGCTGGCTGCTGGCCGATGGGTTGTGGTTCGGCATCCAGCCCATTTCGGCCGGGGTGTTTGGTGTGCCCTGTGGCCTGCTCGTTACCTTGGTGGTCAGCTGGATCACCCGGCCTGCACCGCCGCTGCCACGCATTCGCTCGGAGATGTGAGGGGTTGGCGCCGCGCGGGGGTTATGTGTAAACCCCGATTTGCAGAGGTGCCAAAACATGGGATTCTGGTTCGCAGGTGATAGCCTTGCGGCGTCCCCCGCGACTGCTCACTACTAGGAGACTCATGGTTCTCGTCAAAACCCCCGCAGGCCAGGAAGCACTCAAGGATCGTCACGGCAGCCTGAGCTCGCGCCAGCGTTCGGCCTTCATTCTTTTTGACGGCAAGCGCACCACGGGGGAGATTTTGGCGGCCACGGCGGCCATGGGCATCACGCAGGACGATGTGCAGGCGATGATCGCCCAGGGGCTGTTGGCGCCGGTCGGGGGGCAGATGGCTGCCGCAGTCGTGGGCTCCGTTGCTGCCGGTGCACCCCTTGCCTCCGCCACGCTGGCAGAAGCTCCCGCCACCGATCTGGGCACGGTGGCGTCGCCCGTCGAAGGCTCGGGGCGTTCGCCCATGGAGCGCTACCAGGCGGCGTATCCCATCGCCACGGAGCTGACGGCGGCGCTGGGCTTGCGCGGGTTTCGCTTGAACCTCGCGGTGGAGGGCGCAGGCAGTTTTGAAGACCTGGCGGCACTGGCCCCCAAAATCCGGGAAGCGGTGGGTGATGCCAAGTTCGAGCGGCTGGACAAGGCGCTGTTTGATTGAGGCCCCGGGGTTCCGGACTGGTGTTGATGGATAGGAGCCTGAGGGCTCCACAGCCACAGCCCGTTTGCAAGATGCGCGGGCATGAAAAAAGCGGCCCGGGGCCGCTTTTGTTTTGCCGATGTAGACCGGAAGGGGGCTGAGATCAGCGGCCCACCTTGAGCAGTTCCACGTCGAACTTGAGCGTGGCGTTCGGGGGGATCACGCCGCCCGCACCGCGCGCACCGTAGCCCAGGGCGGCGGGGATGATCAGCGTGCGCTGGCCGCCGATCTTCATGCCCTGTACGCCTTCGTCCCAGCCCTTGATGACCATGCCGGCGCCCAGTGCAAATTCAAAAGGGTCGTTGCGGTCGCGGCTGGAGTCGAACTTGGCTCCTTGCTCACCGTTGTTGTACAGCCAGCCGGTGTAGTGCACCGACACGTTTTGGCCCTTGGTGGCTTCGGCGCCTTCGCCCACGGTGGTGTCTTCGTATTGCAGGCCGGATGCAGTGGTGGTCAGTGCCATGGGAGTTCCTTGTTTGCTATTAAAAATATAGCTTCAGGCGCATGTTTTGATTGCGCTTGAAGCTATTTTGACCCCTATTTTAACGAAAGCCCCGCGCGGAGGTCCGGCGGGGCTTTTCCCTGCGGGGCAGGGCGAGCAGGGGGAGGGGAGAGGGCTCAGGCCTTCTTGGCGCGGCCTGCGACCCAGCGG
>NZ_QAIM01000073.1:0-1313 GCF_003061035.1 Acidovorax sp. HMWF018 | reverse complement strand
CCGCCGCCGCGTGCTGGCGGGGCAGGCCGACTTTGCAGCCCTGGCGCGCGAGCATTCGCAGGACGGCAGTTCCAAGGAGGGCGGCGACCTCGGCTGGGCCAACCCAGGCCGGTATGTCCCCGAGTTCGAGCAAGCGCTGGACGCCCTCAAGCCCGGTGACATCAGCGAACCCCTGGTTTCGCGTTTTGGCGTGCACCTGATCCAGCTGCTCGAACGCCGCGAGGCCAAGCTCACCCAGCGCGAGCAGCGCGAAATGGCCCGCAGCACGGTGCGCGAGAAGAAGCTCGACGAGGCCTATGCCACCTGGGCGCAGGAGTTGCGCGGGCGCGCGTATGTCGAGTACCGCGAGCCACCCCAGTGAGTGCAGCGCACACGAGCTCCAAGCACTCTCAGACACGACAACAGGTAAGGCCGCGTTGAAACACATTCCCCGCAAGCGCTTCGGACAGCATTTCCTGTCCGACCAGGGCATCATCGACGGCATCGTGCAGGCCATTGCGCCGATGCCCGGTCAACCCATGGTCGAGATCGGGCCCGGTCTGGCCGCGCTGACACAGCCCCTGGTGGAACGTCTGGGGCGCCTCACGGTCATCGAACTGGACCGCGACCTGGCGCTGCGCCTGCGCCTGCATGGCCAGCTCGACGTGATCGAGTCGGACGTGCTCAAGGTGGACTTCACCGCACTGGCGCAGACCCTGCGTGACAAGGCAGGACAGCCCGGTTTGCGGTTGCGCGTGGTGGGCAACCTGCCCTACAACATCTCCACACCTATCCTGTTCCATCTGCTGGACCATGTGCAGGTCATCGAAGACCAGCACTTCATGCTGCAAAAGGAAGTGATCGACCGCATGGTGGCCAGCCCCGCCACGGGCGATTACGGACGCCTGTCGGTGATGCTGCAATGGCGCTACGCCATGGAAAACGTGCTGTTCGTGCCGCCCGAGAGCTTCGACCCGCCGCCCCGCGTGGACAGCGCCGTCGTGCGCATGGTGCCCCATGCCGAACCCGCGCCGTTGTCTGTGCCGTTGTTGGAGGAACTGGTCCAGGTCGCTTTCAGCCAGCGCCGCAAGCTGTTGCGCCACACGCTGGGCCGCTGGCTCGAAGCCCGCCAGTTTGCTGGTGAATTCGACACCCAGCGCCGCGCTGAGGAAGTGCCCGTGGCCGAATACGTGGCGCTGGCGCAGAAATGCTCTTGAATTGATAGCTGGCTGCGCTTGCTGAATAGGCGCTGGCGGTCTATGGGGCAAAAAAATGGGGTGCAGTGCACCCGTATCATCCGCATCAATGGCAGGAAAAGAGGCCTGCCTCGGGTG
>NZ_QAIM01000568.1:0-1329 GCF_003061035.1 Acidovorax sp. HMWF018 | reverse complement strand
CTGACCAGCCAGGTCCAGAACAAGGAGGGGTGGGTACCACATCCGGTGGATGCCCAGTTGCGCAAGGAGCCGGGGACCAAGCTGCGCAGCATTCCGGTGCGGCTGCTGTTTGACGATCCGGACCTGAGCCTCAGGGCGAACTACACAATGTTTGATCGGGCCACGGGACGACCTCTGTGTGTTGGAGATGGAGAAAGCTGCAAGCGGGTGACCCTGTCAGGGATGCAGTCCCTGCCCTGTCCTTCGCCCGCGGTGTGTGCGCTCGCGCAGGACGGGAACTGTAAGCCGTATGGGCGGCTGCATGTGCGGGTGGAGGCTGAGGGGAGTACCGAGGCGGGTAAAGAGGGTATGAATGGCGATGAACTGGGCAGCTTTGTGTTCCGGACGACGGGGTTCAACAGCATCCGGACACTGTCGACCCGGCTGCGGTATCTGTTTGCGGTGTCGGGTGGGTTGCTGGCCGGGTTGCCCTTGGAGCTTCGGCTGCGGGGCAAGTCCACCACACTGTCGCACCGCACGCCGATCTACTACGTCGACCTGACGCTCAGAGGGGGAAGCAGCTTGGCCCAGGTCGTGGCATTGGCACGGCAGGAGCGGGATCAGCATGCTGCACTGGGGCTGGATCAGGCTGCGCTGGATGAAGCGGCGCGGCAGGGTTTGGCGCTGGGGGAGTTCGAGGAGTCGGAAGAGGAAGGGGTGGAGGTCGTCGAGGAGTTCTATCCAGATTCCGATACGGATAGAGATAGTGGAGCAGCGCAAGCACCTGCGCCGATCTCGCTGCGGGGCAAGCTGCATCGCAAGCAGGAAGCACTCGGAATGCGCGCCAATGCAACGGGTGATCCAGGGGCTTCCCATGCGGTTGCCTGAGGGGCTCGTTCGGCGCTATGCGGTGGGGTTGGTGATGGACACGGTGCCTTGCTATCGCAGTGGGCCGGATTCGGAACCAGGTGCCAAGGTGCTGCCGGGGATTCTGGTGAGGCATCGAGCGCCCCCCCATCGCACGGGGGCGTTGGTACTGCAGCAGGCAGTGGCCCTGCTCACTGGCCAGCGGGTGGCAGTACCAACGGTGACCAGTGCGGCCGGTGTGTTGCGCCATGCGCAGCGGCTGCTGCCGGGGTTCGATGCTCAGTTGGTCTGGGAGCAAGCGCCTTCGGACTTGCTGGCGCTGTGTCACGAGGCGGTTCACCGGGGTGGTCTGGTGCTGCTGATGTGGCAGTCGATTGCCAGGGAGGTGCGGGGAGCTCCTCGCCCGCCTTCCCCGCCGCCTCAATGGATGCTGGTGGTCGGGGTGGAGGGGCCTTGGAGACCTGTGGGGGACGGATCAGGCAA
>NZ_QAIM01000072.1:0-4582 GCF_003061035.1 Acidovorax sp. HMWF018 | reverse complement strand
GGCGCAAAGATGCGAGAAAACGGCCGCAATTGCATCATCTGAAAAACATCGACCCTGTAGCACTTACGAGTCCGAGTTGTTCAGGACATCCCTAGCACTGCCGACTGAGTTTATTGATGCGGCTGACTCTCCGCCGAGTTGATATGAATGGCCTGCAAAAAAGTTGGCCATCACCGAATGAGCGATCGGAAGTGATATTCAGCTTTTGCTAGACGCCCGGCTGCCGCTGCTGTAATGCTCCCGTAGCAGCATTCAACTTCTCATACTCCAGAGAAAGCCTAAAGCCGACCTTCTGGGCTCGGATCAGCATTCGCGCAAATTGGATGAGTGGCCTCTCTTGCCCTGACCTCGGATGCTCCGCCGGAAATGTCGGGTTATCGATGGCATAGCCCATAAGGGCCGCTCCCCAGTCCTCTCCCTTGGACACCTCAGTGAGACGCCCTCCCGATTGAAGCCTCTTGAAAAAGTCACCTCCTGATCTTGCATCTTCAATTTCTGAAAGCAGATCGCGCACTTCGTACTTCTGACTAGGCGATTCATCAAGCATTTGTGCAGACATAGTTAGTGCGATGTCCAAAAGTTCTCGGGCCGTGAAATTTGCCAACTCGACGTCTGGTTCAGACACCTGAAATGCACCATGAAATGTCTCGTTCTCAGCAGCTCTACGCAAAGCTCGCACATAGTCATCACGATCAGCATCCAGCATGATGAAGCTGAATATCCCACCTGCTTTATCAGATGCCAGGGATTCAGCGAACTGCAAGCCGCGGCCATTTTTCTCAACCACAGCACCTTTCAGGTTAATGAACGTGCATTGATTTGACGTTCCTAAAGCGTGCCGTAGCGCGCCAAGTTCAGTCTGTCCCTCAACATAGCAACGGGCTTTAACCCCAGCATCTAGGCCGAACGTGCCAAGGTAATCACGCAACATACCTGGAGATGCATCGAACACGCGGTCGGTGCCATATAAGTTCCTACGCGCGCCTTCCATCCACGTACCGGGACCGATTTCATCCTCTTCAGGTAATTGGACTGATAGGAGCCGCTCTGCGGCTCGACGGATCGATTCGGCCATATCCAAAAACTTCATTGCCGCGCCGATTCGACCTTGGATACGGTCACGCTCAAACGGCTTCATGAGCCGCAACAGTGTGTGCAGTCCTTTATTGGAGTCGAGCTCATCAGCCGACATCGCGAATGCTTGGCGGATGGTGTGAATCGCATACAACGGCAGAGACCGCAGAACTACTTCAAGGCGCTGGCAATATGCCAATAACAATACTTCGTCAGAACTTGCTGTTGCCGCTTCAGGCGGTGCCCAGCGGACAGGCTCACACACAATGGCAATTTCAGTGACTCGATTCCAATGATCGAATCTCGCTATGAACCCGTCCGATTCGGTCCAACGTTGCAGATCACGAAGTTGCCAGTCGACGACGCGCTGAACTCCAGGTGTATAGATCAAATACTGGGTACTACTGGTGTGAACACGCAAGGTCCTCACGACGTGGTGGAGAAGAAATACCCTATACGGATGGAAATACGGGGTAAGGTGATCTTCCGGGGCTGGGCCATCTGGAATGAAAGACAGCGCACCTTGTGGTCTGTGCTTGGGCACTCGCAGATCAATGAACCGAAATCCGTCTTGGGATGTAACAGGCCCAAAACCAGGGACTTCAATATGTGCTTCGGCAGTAACAACATCTGCACGTAAAAGCCCAATTCGCCACAGCGCGCGAATACTGTCCGTATCGAAGTGTCCAAAACCCAGCTTCCAGGCCAACTTCCCGAGCGCTGTCGCATCGACAGGCGTGGATTCCCAGTGCGACCAACCAGCAAGATCAGCGCGTAAGGGACTAAGGTCGAGATCGTGATGAGGATTGAGATCGTCTGCCATTTACAGAATCTGTAGCTCGTTAGCGGTATTGCACAACTGTACGTTCAACCCCTCTTTGGATAACTACCGGCCACTCAAAGCGATATCAAGGCCAGATTTAGCTAGGCCAAGAGGGTTCATGACAGTGGCGCGCTGCTCACGCGATTGGCCTATTTCGCCTGCTTTCACAACCTCAATGCGCCTTATCCCAATTAGCCCCCACCCCCACCTCCGCCAGTAAAGGCACCTTCAGCGCCGCCACATCTGCCATCAGGCGCGGGATGTGGGTCTTGAGCCAGTCCACCTCGCCCTCGGGCAGCTCGAACACCAGTTCATCGTGCACCTGCATGATCATCTGGATGCTGGGTTTGTGGGCGTCCAGTTCCTTCTGAACAGCCACCATGGCCAGCTTGATGAGGTCAGCCGCCGTGCCCTGCATGGGGGCGTTGATGGCGGCGCGTTCGGCCCCGGCGCGGCGGGGGCCGTTGGGGGAGTTGATTTCGGGCAGGTAGAGGCGTCGGCCAAACACGGTTTCGACATAGCCCAAGGATTTGGCGGCGGCCTTGGTGTCGTCCATGTACTGCTTTACGCCGGGGTAGCGCTGGAAGTACTTGTCGATGTAGGCGGCGGCTGCTTTGGTCTCTATCCCTAAGTTCTTGGCCAGGCCAAAGCTGCTCATGCCGTAGATGAGGCCAAAGTTGATGACCTTGGCATAGCGGCGTTGCTCGCTGGTGACCTGATCGACTTCCACCCCAAACACTTCGGCGGCGGTGGCGCGGTGCACGTCCAGCCCCGCGTGGAAGGCGTGCAGCAGCGAGTGGTCGCCGCTCAGGTGGGCCATGATGCGCAGCTCGATCTGAGAATAGTCGGCGCTGGCGATCACGCGGCCTGCGGGGGCCACGAAGGCCTCGCGCACGCGGCGGCCTTCGGGGGTGCGGATGGGGATGTTCTGCAGGTTGGGGTCGTTGCTGGACAGGCGCCCTGTGACGGCCACGGCCTGGGCGTAGTGCGTGTGCACGCGGCCGGTGCGTGGCAGCGCCAGCTGGGCCAGCTTGTCGGTGTAGGTGCCTTTGAGCTTGACGAGGCCCCGGTGCTCCAGCAGCTTGGCGGGCAGGGGGTAGTCCTCGGCCAGCTTTTCCAGCACTTCTTCGTCGGTGCTGCGGGCGCCGGTGGCGGTCTTCTTCACCACGGGCATGCCCAGCTTGTCGAAGAAGATTTCGCCCAGCTGCTTGGGGCTGCTCAGGTTGAAGGGCTGGCCTGCAATCTCGTACGCCTCGGTTTCGAGCTGCAGGATGCGCTGGCCCAGTTCGTGGCTTTGGGCAGCCAGCGTGGGGGCGTCGATGAGCACGCCGTTGCGTTCGATGCGGTACAGGGCTTCGCTGCTGGCAATCTCCAGCTCGTAGATGAAGCGCAGTTTGTCGTCTGCCTGCAGCAGCGGCCACAGGGCGTTGTGCACGTCCAGGGTCTGGTCCGAGTCTTCGCACGAATAGGCAGCGGCCTTGTCCACCGGCACTTGCGCAAACGGAATCTGGTGCGCGCCTTTGCCGCACAGGTCTTCGTAGGTGATGCCTTTGCGGCCCGTGTGGCGCTCGGCCAGGCTGGTCAGGTTATGGGGCTTGTGCACTTCGAGCACATAGCTTTGCAGCATGGTGTCGTGTGTGTAGCCCTGCACCTCGATGCCGTGGTTGGCGAACACATGGCGGTCGTACTTGATGTGCTGCCCCAGCTTGTGGTGCTTGGGGTCTTCCAGCCAGGGCTTGAGACGGGCGAGCACTTCATCCAGCGGCAGTTGCGCGGGCGCATCGGGGCCTTCGTGGCGCAGGGGAATGTAGGCGGCCTCGCCGGGCTGCACACTGAAACTGATGCCGACGATTTGTGCGCGCATTTCGTCGAGAGAGTCTGTTTCGGTGTCGATGGCCGCGAGTGGGGCTTTGTGCAGGCGCTCCAGCCACTGGTCGAAGTCCGCCCAGTTCAGGATGGTGTCGTACACCACGGTGCGGTGCTGGGCTTCTTCGGCCACGGTGCTGGCGGAGTGGTCGGCAAACAGATCGCCGCTCTGGCCGGGCATGGCGACGGTGGGGGCTGCTGTGGCCGGGGCTGCAGCACCCTTAATCACACTGGCCAAGCCCTTGAAACCATACTTTTCGTAAAACGGCAGCAGGCCGGCGTTGTCCGGTGCGTCGAGTGTGATGTCATCAAACGCGGGCAACCCGGGGATGTAGTCGTCCAGCGCGCAATCGGTCTTCATGGTGACCAGTTGGCGGCTCAAGGCCAGCTGGCCGCTGGCGATCGCCTCGCGCAGGTTGTTGCCTGCCACGCCCTTGATGGCGTCGGCGTTGGCAATCAGGTTGTCGAGCGAGCCATATTCTTCCAGCCACTTGGCGGCCGTCTTGGGGCCCACCTTGGCAACGCCGGGCACGTTGTCCACGGTGTCGCCCACCAGCGCCTGGTAGTCCACCATCAGCGTGGGTGGTACGCCAAACTCTGCCGTCACGCCTGCCACGTCGCGGCGCTTGCCGCTCATGGTGTCGATGATGGTGATGTGCTCATTGACCAACTGGCTCAAATCCTTGTCGCCGCTGGACACGATGACCTCAATACCCTGTGCGGCTGCTGCGTTGGCCAGGGTGGCGATCACGTCGTCGGCCTCCACGCCGGGCACGGCCACCACCTTCCAGCCCAGCAGGTCCACCACCTCATGGATGG
>NZ_QAIM01000567.1:12180-12802 GCF_003061035.1 Acidovorax sp. HMWF018 | reverse complement strand
GTGCTCGCGGCCGCTGCGGGGGCGGATGCCAGGGCTTCGGGCGCCGGCGGCGCGGTCGGTGTTGCCGGGACGGCTGGGGCCTGCACAGCCACCCCCGCAGGTGCGCTGGCTGCACCCGCTGCGGCGGGCGCAGGGCTGCCTCCGGCGGCTGCAGAGGCTGCGCTCAGCTTGTTGAGGTCGGTGATGTTCTTGGACAACTCTGCCATCCGCGTGGCGGCTTCGCTGGCCTGTTTGTCCTTGGCGACTTGCTCTTCGGCTGCCTTCTGGCCTTTGACGGCCCCCTTGGACAGGGTGAGCTTGTCGGGCGCTGCAGTCGCGGGTTTTTTGTCTTCTACGCGCGTCTGTACGGTGCCAGAGGCGGAGCGCTGGGCAGCAGCCACTTCGGTCGAAGGGGCCGCACCTGCGAGTTTGCGGCGGAAGTCGTTGAAGTCACGGGCCTGTGCGGCCAGAATCTGACGTGCTTCGGGGGCTGTGGTGGACTGCGCTGCGGCCTGGTCGGGCATTTGCAGCACGGCACCTGCCCTCAGGCGGTTGACGTTGCCCTGAATGAACGCGTCCGGGTTGGTACGCATCATGGCGACCAGCATCTGGTCGAGCGAAACGCCTGCAGGCTTGTAGGCGT
>NZ_QAIM01000567.1:0-12170 GCF_003061035.1 Acidovorax sp. HMWF018 | reverse complement strand
GTGGCTGCGGGGCGCGTCGCAGGGACCTGGGGCGCCACCGGTGCAGAAATTTGGGGCGCTGCTGTGACAGCAGGCGCTGCGCGGCGCATGCTTGGCGGGTCAAACAGCATGGTGTAGCTGCGAACGATGCGGCCTGAGCCCCAGTTGGCATCCAGCACCAAGTCCAGGAACGGTTCGTTCACAGGTCGGTCGCTTGACAGGCGCAACACGGCGGTGCCGTCGGCGCGGCGCTGCAGTTGAATCTGCAGGTTGTTCATGGTCTGCGTGTATTCCATGCCCTGGGCACGGAAGACCTCAGGCGTGGCCGTTGTGGCACGCAGCGAGTCCGCTTCGGCAGGAGTGATCTGTGGCAGGTCGATTTCAGCGCGCAGCGGCTCGCCCAGGGCAGACTGCACGGTGATGCGGCCCAGTGCCAGCGCAGACGCGTCGCTGGTGTAGAAACCAGCGCAAGCCACGGCCGCGGCCGCCAGGACAGAAAATTTCCAACGATGCATGTTTGCCAACAACTGATTAGGATTTTTTGCGGCTCGGACGAGCGGTGCTTTTGTTCTCATGGTCTGATCCCCGCCCCGGCGCGTGAAAATATGTAAAAAGCACCATAGCATCAATGTTTTGCACTGACAAGCTGAGGTGGCTCCGAAGCTTTGAGTGGGGTCCCGGCGCCCCAAATTGGGGCATGCAGATGTTGCCAATTGCCAACGCCGCGTAACCGAGTGTGTCGATGTCTCAGGCGTAAAAAAGCGCGCGCAAGGGGGCTTGCGCGCGCTTTATGAGGTGAGACGATCAGGCGTTGAGCAAGATGCGCAGCATGCGACGCAGTGGCTCGGCGGCGCCCCAGAGGAGCTGGTCGCCGATGGTGAAGGCGCCGACATACTCGGGGCCCATGGCCAGCTTGCGGATGCGGCCCACGGGGATGGTCATGGTGCCCGTCACGGCGACGGGTGTCAGGTCCTTGATGGTGGCTTCGCGGGTGTTGGGTACCACCTTCACCCACTCGTTGTCGGCGGCGATCATGGCTTCGAGGTCGGCCACGGGCACATCCTTCTTGAGCTTGAAGGTCAGGGCCTGGCTGTGGCAGCGCATGGCGCCCACGCGCACGCAGAAGCCGTCTACGGGAATGGCCGCAGAGCTGAAGCCCTCGCCCAACCCGAGGATCTTGTTGGTCTCGGCCATGCCCTTCCACTCTTCTTTGGATTGGCCATTGCCCAGGTCCTTGTCGATCCAGGGGATCAGCGAGCCGCCCAGGGGCACGCCAAAGTTGGCGGTTTCGGCGCCGGTCAGTGCGCGCTGCTTGGCGATGACCTTGCGGTCGATTTCCAGGATGGCGCTCTTGGGGTCGTCAAGCAGGGCCTTCACTTCGGCATTCAGCGTGCCGTATTGGGTGAGCAATTCGCGCATGTGCTGCGCGCCGCCGCCCGAGGCTGCTTGGTAAGTCTGGGTGCTCATCCACTCGACCAGCCCCGCCTTGTAAAGTGCGCCCACGCCCATCAGCATGCAGCTCACGGTGCAGTTGCCGCCCACCCAGTTCTTGCCGCTGTTGGCCAGCGCGTCCTTGATGACGGGCATGTTGACGGGGTCCAGGATGATGACCGCGTCTTTTTCCATGCGCAGGGTCGAAGCAGCATCGATCCAATGGCCGTTCCAGCCTGCGGCGCGCAGCTTGGGGAAGACTTCGGTGGTGTAGTCGCCGCCTTGGGCTGTGATGATGATGTCGCAGCGCTTCAAGGCGTCGATGTTGAAGGCGTCTTGCAGTGTGGTTTCGTTCTTGGCCTGCGCAGGGGCCTTGCCGCCAGCATTGGATGTGGAGAAGAACAATGGCTCAATCAGGTCGAAGTCTTTTTCCTCGACCATGCGGTCCATCAACACCGAGCCGACCATGCCGCGCCAGCCGACCAACCCTACCAACTTGCTCATTTCAACGCCCCTTTCAGATTAAGAAACAGTGCCAGACCAGACTGTTTGCCCCGGCTCGTCTGGCCGGGAGAGGGCGCACGACGGTACCGGAGCTGGATCAGCCCTTAATAATGGTCGTGGTTTTGGTGGTGATTGCGCGCACAGCCACGCCTGCCAGGGCGGCAGTTGCGGTGTTCAGGTCGAACGGGCGGGCGGCAAACATGGGCATGATTGTAATGGATCGCGGCTTGCACGGGGCTTGCAGCGTTGCGGGAACGCCATGGTCCGCTCGGCAACGGCGCCCCTGGCGGGCTGGATGGGCGTGCGAGTCGGTCCACGCCCATAAAAAAGGCGATCACAAAGGATCGCCTTTTGTGGATGCCACACGCCGCCGCTGTGGGCAGCTCGGACGGCTGGGGTGATTTACGCCTGCAGCGCCTTCACCACCGCGTCGCCCATCTGCGCCGTGCCGACCTTGGTGGTGCCTTCGCTGTAGATATCGGGCGTGCGCAGGCCCTGTGCCAGCACCTTCTGCACGGCGGCTTCGATGCGCTGGGCTGCGGCTTCCTGGTTCAGGCTGAAGCGCAGCATCATCGCTGCCGAGAGGATGGTGGCCAGCGGGTTGGCCACGCCCTTGCCGGCGATGTCGGGGGCGCTGCCGTGGCTGGGCTCGTACAGACCCTGGTTGCTGCTGTTCAGGCTGGCCGAGGGCAGCATGCCGATGGAGCCAGTCAGCATGGAGGCTTCGTCCGACAGGATGTCGCCAAACATGTTGCCGGTCACCACCACGTCAAACGCCTTGGGGGCCTTGACCAATTGCATGGCCGCGTTGTCCACGTACATGTGCTGGAGTTCCACGTCGGGGTACTGCTGGCCCACCTCGGTCATGACGTCCTTCCAGAACTGGAAGGTTTCCAGCACGTTGGCTTTGTCCACGCTGGTGACCTTCTTGTTGCGCTTGCGGGCGGCCTGGAAGGCGACGTGGGCGATGCGCTCGATCTCGGGGCGGCTGTAGCGCATGGTGTCAAACGCTTCTTCGGCACCGGGGAAGTGGCCGTCGGTGGCCACGCGGCGGCCGCGCGGCTGGCCGAAGTAGATGTCGCCGGTCAGCTCGCGGATGATGAGGATATCCAGGCCTGCGATCAGTTCGGGCTTGAGGCTCGATGCGCCCACCAGTTGCTCGTAGCAGATGGCAGGGCGGAAGTTGGCGAACAGGCCCAGGTTCTTGCGCAGGCCCAGGATGGCCTGTTCGGGGCGCAGGGGCCTGTCGAGCTTGTCGTATTTCCAGTCGCCCACGGCGCCGAACAGAATGGCGTCGGCTTCCTTGGCGAGCTTGAGGGTGGACTCGGGCAGCGGGTGGCCGTGGGCCTCGTAGGCGGCGCCGCCGACCAGGGCGGATTCCATCTCGAACTTCAGGTCGAGTGCGTTGAGGACCTTGACGGCCTCGGCCACGATTTCGGTACCGATGCCGTCACCCGGCAGAACTGCGATTTTCATTGATTTTGCTTTGTTTTTGATAGCTGCTAGCGCATATGGATGTAGCGCTTGCGGCCGATTGGGCTGAATTTTTGAGTTACGACACCATGGTGTGTGCCAGCCAGGGCTTGGTGGCAAGCCGCTGGGCTTCAAAGGCCTTGATCTTGTCCGACTGGCGCAGGGTCAGGCCGATGTCGTCAAAACCGTTGAGCAGGCAGTACTTGCGGAAGGCCTGCACGTCGAACGGGATCTCTTCGCCCTGGGGGCGCACGATGACCTGGCGCTCCAGGTCGATGGTGAGCTGGTAGCCGGGGAAGGCCAGCACTTCATCGAACAGCTGGGCCACCGTGGCCTCGGGCAGCACGATGGGCAGCAGGCCATTCTTGAAGCAGTTGTTGAAGAAGATGTCCGCAAAGCTGGGCGCGATGATGGCGCGGAAGCCGAACTGATCCAAGGCCCACGGCGCGTGCTCGCGGCTGGAACCGCACCCGAAATTCTTGCGTGCGATCAGGATACTGGCGCCTTGGTAACGCGGCTGGTTCAACACGAAGTCGGGATTGGGCTTGCGACTGGCGGGGTCCTGGCCGGGCTCGCCGTGGTCCAGGTAACGCCATTCGTCAAACAGGTTCACGCCAAAGCCGGTCTTCTTGATCGACTTGAGGAACTGCTTGGGGATGATGGCGTCGGTATCGACGTTCTCGCGATCCATGGGGGCCACAAGGCCCTTGAGCAAGGTGAATTTTTGCATGGCGGTATCAGTTACTTGGCGGCCCGCTCGATGGCGCTGCCGGCTTTGCCAATGTCCTGGCCCACACCCTTGACGGTGTTGCAGCCAGCCAGCACAAAGGCCAGGGACAGGGCGATGAGGGTGGCGGTCTTTTTCATGACAAGGCTCCTTCAGGCGGTTGGGGCAGTAGAGGGGACAACGGGCGGATGATGGGATGAATGATCAGCTCAGGTGAACTGGCGGATGTCCACAAAGTGGCCGTGCACGGCAGCGGCTGCGGCCATGGCCGGGCTCACCAGGTGCGTGCGGCCGCCAGCACCCTGGCGGCCTTCAAAGTTGCGGTTGCTGGTGGATGCGCAGCGTTCGCCAGGCTCCAGCCGGTCGGCGTTCATGGCCAGGCACATGCTGCAACCGGGCTCGCGCCACTCAAAGCCTGCGGCCACAAAAATCTTGTCCAGGCCCTCGCGCTCGGCCTGCTCCTTGACCAGCCCCGAGCCGGGCACCACCATGGCCAGCTTCACATTGCTGGCCACCTTGCGACCCAGGTTCTTCACCACAGCGGCGGCTTCGCGCATGTCTTCGATGCGGCTGTTGGTGCAGCTGCCGATGAACACCTTGTCGATCGTGATGTCATTGATCGGCTTGCCGGGCTGCAGGCCCATGTACGTCAGCGCGCGCTCGATGGCACCACGCTTGTTGACGTCCTTTTCTTTGTCCGGGTCGGGCACGCGAGCGTCCACGCCCAGCACCATCTCGGGGCTGGTGCCCCAGGTGACCTGCGGCACGATGTCGGCCGCATCAAGCTTGACCACGGTGTCGAACTTTGCGTCGGCGTCGGAGTGCAGCGTCCTCCAGTACGCAACGGCCTGGTCCCATTCCACGCCCGTGGGCGACAGGGGGCGGCCCTTGACGTATTCAATGGTTTTGTCGTCCACCGCCACCAGACCCGCGCGAGCACCACCTTCGATGGCCATATTGCAC
Source organism: Acidovorax sp. HMWF018 (assembly GCF_003061035.1). Classification (NCBI taxonomy): domain Bacteria; kingdom Pseudomonadati; phylum Pseudomonadota; class Betaproteobacteria; order Burkholderiales; family Comamonadaceae; genus Acidovorax; species Acidovorax sp. HMWF018. The sequence goes on along the minus strand of NZ_QAIM01000567.1, from coordinate 7,093 downwards.
ACGGTCATGCGGCCTTCCATGCTCATCGCGCGGAAGACAGAACCTGCAAATTCAATGGTGTAGCCCGTGCCGCCAGCCGTGCCGATCTTGCCGATGATGGCCAGCACCACGTCTTTGGGCGTCACGCCTTTGGCCAAGGTGCCATCAACCTGCACCAGCATGTTCTTGGCTTTTTTGGCCAGCAAGGTCTGCGTGGCCATCACGTGCTCGACCTCGGAGGTGCCGATGCCGTGGGCCAGGGCGCCAAACGCGCCGTGCGTGCTGGTGTGGCTGTCGCCGCAGACCACGGTCATGCCGGGCAGGGTGGCACCGTTTTCAGGGCCAATGACGTGCACGATGCCCTGGCGCTTGTGCATGAACGGGAAGAACGCGGCGGGTGTGATCTGCGCGATGTTGTCGTTCAGCGTGGTGATCTGTTCTTTGCTGATCGGATCGGTGATGCCGTCGTAGCCGTTTTCCCAGCCCGTGGTGGGCGTGTTGTGGTCGGCCGTGGCCACGATGGAACTCATGCGCCAGACCTTGCGGCCCGCCTCGCGCAGACCTTCGAATGCCTGAGGGCTGGTGACTTCATGCACCAGATGGCGGTCGATGTAGAGGATGGAGGTGCCGTCCTCTTCGGTGTGGACGACATGCTCGTCCCAGATCTTGTCGTACAGGGTGCGTCCCATGGCGTGGCTTTCTTTCTGCTTTCAGGTGGGTGATTGGATTTTAGTGTCGGGAGCCGGGTGCGCCGGGGCGGGTTCTGCCCGGGGTGAGAGGTGTTCCACCAGCAAACGCGCCGTGACGGGCAGGGCGTCAAAGTCGCGGGCTACCACGCGCAGTTCGCGGTGGGCCCAGGCATCGGTCAGCGGGATGGCTTGCAGGTTGCCCACGCCGCGCATCAGTGCAAACGCCCGGTCGGGCAGCAGGCCCACGCCCAGGCCGTTGTCGATCATGCGGCACATGGCGTCCAGCCCCGTCACCTGGATGCGCTGGCGCAGGGGGCGCCCGGCGGAGGCAGCGGCCGCGCGCATGGCCAGGCTGATGCTGCTGTTGGCGTGCAGGCCCACAATGTCCCAGTCCAGGACTTCTTCAAAATTGATAGCATCCAGCGCAGATAAATCATGCGCTCGGGGCACAACTAGTACCAAATTGTCGGCGCGGTAGGGGCGACTTTGGAGCTCCAGGGCTCCGCCCCCGTTTGCCATGCCGATGTTGCAGATGCCCAGGTCGGCGGCTCCTTCTTGCACGGCGTGCAGCACATCGCTGGAGAGGTGCTCCTGCAGGTCGATCTTGATCTGGCTGTGCTCGCGCGCAAAGGCGCCCAGGTCTTCGGGCAGAAACTGGAAGATGGCCGAGATGTTGGCGTGCATGCGGACATGGCCGCGAACGCCGTCGGCGTACTCACTCAGTTCGCCCTGCATGCGCTCCAGGCCAAACAGCACCGTGCGCGCATGATGCAGCAGGCTCTCGCCAGCGGGCGTGAGCGTCACACCCCGGCTGTGGCGGTAAAGCAGGGCGGTGTCTACAGCCGTTTCCAGGTCCGACAGGCGCTTGCTGACCGCTGATGCTGCAATGAATTCGCGCTCGGCGGCGCGGCCGATGCTGCCCAGCTCGCACACCGCCACAAACAATTGCAGCGAGGTGAGGTCAATACGGCGCGCAAAACTGCGCTCGGAGCTTTTCATGGGGTTTTGACTTCTCAAAAAGAGAAGGTTTCATATTTTCTCCCCATTGTTGGCGGTTTGTCATCGCGATACGCGATGGCTGCAATGCCCTTCTGCGCGAGAGCGGCTTTCCTGGAGTGCAGAAAGAGACCGGGCTCAGGCCGCGCAGGTGCTGCCGTGCTCTGGCACTGAGGCCCGCCAGCGCAATTCGTGTTCAATGCGCTGGCGCAGCAGGTCGGCGGCGCCCATTTCGCCATGCACCACATACACCTGGTCGGGCGCGTGGCCCATGCTGCGCAGCCAGGCGATGAGCTGGTTGCCGTCGGCGTGGGCCGATGCGGAAGACAACTTGACCACTTCGGCGCGCACGGCCACGTCCTGGCCGTGAATGCGGATGGCCTTTTCGCCCTCAGCCAGCCGCGCGCCGCGTGTGCCCGGCGCCTGGTGCCCGGTCAGAATGATCATGTTGCGGTGATCGCCAGCGTGCAGTGCCAGGTGGTGCAGTACGCGGCCCCCGGTAGCCATGCCACTGGCTGACAGAATGACCATGGGACCATGCAGTTTGGCCAGTCCTTTGGATTGCTCGGGTGTCTGGACCATGGTGGCGCCATGCTCTAGCGCCTGCACCTCGCGGCCGCTCAGGCGGTGTTCCTGCATGTGGTGCTGGAACAGTCCGGTGGTGCTCACGGCCATGGGGCTATCGAGGAATACCTTGAGCGAGGCAGGCACCAAACCTTGCGCCTTCAGCAACCCGATGGCGTGCAGCACGGCCTGCGCGCGGCCCACGGCGAAGACGGGCACCACGGCGATGCCCCCGCGTGCGGCCAGGCGCTGCAGGGCGGGGCCCAGTTCGTCGAGCAGGCCTTCGGGCGGGTGCTCGCGGTCGCCATAGGTGGATTCGATGAGCACGGTGTCCGCCTGGGGCGGGGCGTCCGGTGGATTCATCAGCAAGTCGTCCGGTCGGCCCAGGTCGCCAGAGAACAGGATGCGCCTACCGCCCACCTCCAGCAGCACGCTGGCCGCCCCCAGGATGTGGCCCGCAGGCGAAAAGGTCACGCGCCAGCCGGGCAGGGGTTCGAACGCCTTGTGGAAGGCATGGATCTGGAATTGTTTGAGGCAGTGCAGCGCGTCGAGCCGGGTATACAGGGGCAGGGCGGGGCTGTGACTGCTGAGCTGGTGGCGGTTGAGGAAGGCCGCGTCCTCTTCCTGCAGGTGCCCGCTGTCGGGCAGCAGGATGGTGCACAGGTCACGTGTGCCGGGGGTGCAGTGGATGGCGTGGGTGTAGCCGTCGCGCGCCAGCAGCGGCAGGTAACCGCTGTGGTCCAGGTGGGCATGGGTCAGCACCACGGCGTCGATCTGGTGCGGCGTGACGGGAAGGGGCTGCCAATTGCGCAGGCGCAGCTGCTTGTAGCCCTGGAACAGGCCGCAATCGACCAGTAGGCTCTTGCCGTTGTAGCGCACCAGGTACTTGGAGCCGGTGACGGTGCCGGAGCCGCCCAGGAAGGTGATGTTGACGTTCATGTGTCCAGACTCCCGGGTGATCATCGATGATGACCATCCTACTGGTCGGATTGCGCCTGCGGACGTTGCCAGGGGGTTTCTTGCCTTGCATCAAGAAAAAACCGCCTGCGGCTTTGGGGCTGCAGGCGGTTTTTGGCGGGAAACCCGCGCGTGATCAGCTGAAGAAGTTCTTCAACCGGTCCGTCCAGCTCTCGCCGCTGGGCGAATGGCGTGCGCCGCCCTTCTTGAGGGAGTCTTCCAGCTCGCGCAGCAGCTTGCGCTGGTGTTCGGTGAGCTTGACGGGTGTCTCGACCGCAATGTGGCAGTAGAGGTCACCCGGGTAGCTGGCGCGCACACCCTTGATGCCCTTGCCGCGCAGGCGGAACTGCTTGCCGGCCTGGGTGCCTTCGGGGATGTCGATGGCCGCCTTGCCCTGCAGGGTGGGCACCTCGATCTCGCCACCCAGCGCCGCCGTGATGAAGCTCACCGGTACCTGGCAGTGCAGGTCGTCGCCGTCGCGCTCGAAGATGTCGTGTTTCTTCAGGCGGATCTCGATGTACAGGTCGCCCGGCGGGCCGCCGTTGGTGCCCGGCTCGCCGTTGCCGGTGGAACGGATGCGCATGCCATCGTCGATGCCGGCAGGAATCTTCACTTCCAGCGTCTTCTGCTTCTTGAGCTTCCCTTGGCCATGGCAGGTGGTGCAAGGCTCAGGAATGATCTTGCCCGTGCCGCGGCAGTGGGGGCAGGTCTGTTGCACGCTGAAGAAGCCCTGGCGCATTTGCACGGTGCCCGCGCCTTGGCAGGTGCCGCAGGTCTTGGCGCTGGTGCCGGGTTTGGCGCCGCTGCCATGGCAGGTGTCGCAGGTGTCCCAGGACGGGATGCGAATCTGCGCGTCCTTGCCGCGAGCTGCTTCTTCGAGCGTGATCTCCATGGCATAGCTGAGGTCACTGCCACGGTAGACCTGGCGTCCACCGGCGCCGCGCCCGCGCCCGCCTTGTTGGCCGAACATGTCGCCAAAGATGTCGCCGAAGGCTTCCGCAAAACCGCCAAATCCTTCCGCTCCCGCGCCACCAGGGCCGCGCATGTTGGGGTCTACCCCCGCATGGCCATACTGGTCATAGGCCGCACGCTTTTGGGGGTCCGAGAGCATCTCGTAGGCCTCTTTGGCCTCCTTGAACTTCTCCTCGGCAGGCTTGGCTGCGTCCCCCTGATTGCGGTCAGGATGGTGCTTCATCGCCAGCTTGCGATAGGCCTTTTTGATTTCTTCGTCCGAGGCGTTCTTCGGAACGCCCAGGATTTCGTAAAAGTCTCGTTTGGACATAGTGATTCAGAACCCGGTTGGAACAGGAACGCCGCGCAGCCCCTGACGAGCATTGCGCGGCGGCTCGGGTCAACGGGGGCTCGTTCAGCCCTTCTTGACTTCCTTCACCTCGGCATCAACGACGTTGTCGTCGTCTGCGGGCTTGTTGGCTGCACCGGCCGATGCGCCTGCGGCGTCTGCACCACCGGCCGCCTGGGCGGCTTGCGCTGCCTGCGATTCGGCGTACATCTTCTCGCCCAGCTTCTGGCTGGCGGCCATCAGCGCGGTCGTCTTTTCGTCAATCGCGGCCTTGTCTTCACCCTTGAGGGCTTCTTCGAGGGCCTTCACGGCTGCAGCGATCGCGTCCTTTTCACCTGCGTCGAGCTTGTCGCCGTGTTCGGCCAGGCTCTTATTGACGCTGTGCACAGCGGCTTCACCCTGGTTGCGGGCCTGCACCAGTTCCAGCTTCTTCTTGTCGTCCGCAGCGTTCAGCTCGGCGTCCTTCACCATTTTCTGGATTTCTTCTTCCGACAGGCCCGAGTTGGCCTTGATGGTGATCTTGTTTTCCTTGCCGGTGCCCTTGTCCTTGGCGCCCACGTGCAAGATGCCGTTGGCGTCAATGTCGAACGACACTTCGATCTGCGGAACACCGCGGGCTGCGGGTGGAATGCCTTCGAGGTTGAACTCGCCCAGCAGCTTGTTGCCGGTGGCCATTTCGCGCTCGCCCTGGTAGACCTTGATGGTCACGGCAGGCTGGTTGTCGTCGGCCGTCGAGAAGGTCTGAGCGAATTTCGTCGGGATGGTCGTGTTCTTGGTGATCATCTTGGTCATCACACCGCCCAGGGTTTCGATACCCAGCGACAGGGGGGTCACGTCCAGCAGCAGGACGTCCTTGCGGTCGCCCGACAGCACTTGGCCCTGGATGGCGGCGCCCACGGCCACGGCTTCGTCAGGGTTCACATCCTTGCGGGGGTCCTTGCCGAAGAATTCCTTGACCTTCTCCTGCACCTTGGGCATGCGGGTCATGCCACCGACCAGAATCACGTCATGGATGTCGGACACCGACACGCCCGCGTCCTTGATCGCCATGCGGCAAGGAGCGATGGTGCGCTCGATCAGCTCTTCCACCAGTTGTTCCAGCTTGGAGCGGGTCAGCTTGATGTTCAGGTGCTTGGGGCCCGAGGCGTCGGCCGTGATGTAGGGCAGGTTGATGTCGGTCGCTGCCGAATTCGACAACTCGATCTTGGCCTTTTCGGCGGCTTCCTTCAGGCGTTGCAGGGCCAGGACGTCCTTGGACAGGTCCACGCCTTGTTCCTTCTTGAACTCGCCGATGATGAAGTCGATGATGCGTTGGTCGAAGTCCTCGCCGCCCAGGAAGGTGTCACCATTGGTCGACAGCACTTCGAACTGCTTTTCGCCATCCACGTCGGCGATTTCGATGATGGACACGTCGAACGTGCCACCACCCAGGTCATACACGGCAATCTTGCGGTCGCCCTTTTCCTGCTTGTCGAGGCCAAAGGCCAAGGCTGCAGCGGTGGGCTCGTTGATGATGCGCTTGACATCAAGGCCAGCGATGCGGCCAGCGTCCTTGGTGGCCTGGCGCTGGGCGTCGTTGAAGTAAGCGGGCACGGTGATGACGGCTTCCGTCACGGGCTCGCCCAGGTAGTCTTCAGCCGTTTTCTTCATCTTGCGCAGGATGTCAGCAGACACTTGCTGGGCCGACAGCTTGTTGCCGCGCACTTCGATCCAGGCGTCGCCGTTGTCGGCAGCCACGATCTTGTAGGGCATCAGGTCGATGTCCTTTTGCACTTCTTTTTCGGTGAACTTGCGGCCGATCAGGCGCTTGACGGCATACAGGGTGTTCTTGGGGTTGGTCACGGCCTGGCGCTTGGCCGAGGCGCCGACGAGGATCTCGCCGTCTTCCTGGTAGGCCACGATAGAGGGCGTTGTGCGTGCACCTTCGCTGTTTTCAATCACGCGGGTCGTGTTGCCCTCCATGATTGAAACGCAGCTGTTGGTGGTGCCCAGGTCAATGCCGATGATTCTTCCCATGATTTTTCTCCGAATGCTTGAATGGTTTGGATGGCTAGTAACTTGTGGATAACTTGGTTTGCTTCAAGTCTTCCAGGTCGATTTTTTTGAGGCTTACTTGGGCGCAGTCACGGTGACCAAGGCTGGGCGCAACACGCGCTCCGCGATCACGTAGCCCTTTTGCAGCACAGCCACCACCGTATTGGCTTCTTGCTCCGCGGGCACCACGCTGATGGCCTGGTGCTGGTGGGGGTCGAACTTGGCGCCTGCGGCGGGGTTGATGGCCACCACCTTGTTGCGCTCCAGCGCAGACGTCAACTGGCGCAAAGTGGCGTCGGCGCCTTCGCGCAGCTGCTGGGGCGTGGCCTCCTTGATGGCCAGGGCCGCGTCCAGGCTGTCAGCCACGGGCAGCAGGCTCTCGGCAAAACTCTCGATGCCGAACTTGCGGGCCTTGGACACTTCCTCTTCAGCGCGGCGGCGGGCGTTCTCCGCCTCGGCCTTGGCGCGCAGGAACTGGTCCGCCAGATCGGCACTTTTGGCCTTCAGCTCGGCCAGCTCGCCCTGCAGGCGTGCCAGCTCATCGGAGGCGTGGGCGGCCATGGCGGCTTCGACT
>NZ_QAIM01000566.1:728-5506 GCF_003061035.1 Acidovorax sp. HMWF018 | reverse complement strand
CCCCCAGCCGGCGCGCTGCACTCCTCGCGCCAGAAGCCTTTGAAGTCACGGCCCGCCCCCGCGTAGCCACCACCTCGGCCAATGAAGCCGTTGCCATGCCTCAGCGCACCGCTACAGCCCCAGCCCGCGCGGGACGCAAGGCAGACAGTGTGGCCTCGTCGCTGGCAGCGCCTGACACCGCTCCACTCCTACAAATCGAGACCCGAACCCGGACAGCCGCCCCCTCTGCCGCTCCCGTGGCTCGCAGCACTGGCACGCGCAAGGCGCGCGGTACCGCCACTCCTCCTGCCATCACCGCCAGCCCCGCGCCAGCCACCGCAACCACCACACGCAGCCGCAAGTCTGCATCGCACGGCCCGACCAAGCTCTTCGTGCTGGACACCAATGTGCTCCTGCATGATCCGACCAGCCTGTTCCGCTTTGAAGAGCACGACATCTTCCTGCCGATGATCGTGCTGGAAGAATTGGACGGCCACAAGAAGGGCATGACCGAAGTCGCGCGCAACGGCCGCCAAGCCAGCCGCACTCTGGATGCGCTGGCGGCCGCCCAGGGCGCCGACATGGCTAAGGGCCTCAAGCTCGACTCCACCGGCCAGCGCGCCGCGGGCGGCCACCTGTTCTTCCAGACCGTACCGCTGGATTACAGCCTGCCCACCAGCCTGCCCCCCGGCAAGGCCGACAACCAGATCCTGGGCGTGGTCGAAGCCCTGCGCAAGCTGCACGCCCCGCGCGAGGTGGTACTGGTATCCAAGGACATCAACATGCGCGTCAAGGCGCGCGCCCTGGGCCTGAACGCCGAGGACTACCAGAACGACAAGACGCTGGAAGATGGCGACCTGCTGTACGCCGGCGTGCTGGCCCTGCCCCCAGACTTCTGGGCCAAGAGCGGCAAGAACGTGGAAAGCTGGCAGAGCGGCGCCCACACCTACTACCGCATCGGCGGGCCCATCGTGCCGCAGCTGATGATCAACCAGTTTGTGTACTTCGAGGCCCCCGGCGAGCCCAGCCTGTTTGCGCGCGTGAGCGAGATCCGTGAAAAGACTGCGGTGCTGCAGACGCTCAAGGACTATGGCTCCACCAAGAATGCTGTGTGGGGCGTGACCACGCGCAACCGCGAGCAGAACTACGCCATGAATCTGCTCATGGACCCCGAGATCGACTTCGTGACCCTGACCGGCACTGCAGGCACCGGCAAGACCCTGCTGGCCCTAGCCGCGGGCCTCACTCAGGTGTTGGACGACCGCCGCTACACCGAGATCATCATGACCCGCGCCACCGTGAGCGTGGGAGAAGACATCGGCTTCCTGCCCGGCACCGAAGAAGAGAAGATGGGCCCCTGGATGGGCGCACTGGATGACAACCTGGAGTTTTTGGCCAAGGGCGATGGCGGCAACGCAGGCGAGTGGGGCCGCGCGGCCACCAATGAGCTGATCCGCAGCCGCATCAAGATCAAGAGCATGAACTTCATGCGCGGGCGCACCTTCCTGAACAAGTACGTGATCATCGACGAAGCGCAGAACCTGACGCCCAAGCAGATGAAGACACTGATCACCCGCGCAGGCCCCGGCACCAAGATCATCTGCATGGGCAACCTGGCGCAGATCGATACACCGTACCTGACCGAAGGCTCCTCCGGCCTGACGTATGCGGTGGACCGCTTCAAGGGCTGGCCACACAGCGGGCACATCACCCTGGCGCGGGGCGAACGCTCACGCCTGGCGGACTTCGCCAGCGAGGTGCTCTGAGTTGGCGGCAAGCTGGGTTGCAGCACTGAAGCTGGTGCCCTGGGGCGACGTCATCGAGGCGACGCCCCAAATCCTGCAGGCGGCCAAGAAGCTGCTGGGCACCACCCAAAAAGGGAATGCCGAAGCGGCGACGGGTGCACTCGATGGTGCCGCTGGCGAGACCGCCATTCCGGCGGCCTTGCAGCTTCAGCATCTGCGTGACCGCGTGGCGCAATTGGAGCGGGAGCAGCAGGAGTCCGCCATGCTGATCCAGTCCCTGGCCGAACAGCATGCCCAGGTGGTGCAGGCGGTGGAAGTGCTGCGCCGACGCCAGCAATGGTTCACCGTGGCGGTGAGCATGCTGGCAGTGGCATGCGCAGGTTTGCTGGTGTGGGTACTAACTCAATAGTGCAATAGCGATACCGCGCATGCCGGGAGCCTGGAACCACGGGCACTGTACGGCATGGCGCCAGAACTTGTTTGCTATAAATTCAATAGATGCTAGCGCATATAAAACCGGCACTAGCAGCTATTTTCATTAGAAATCGTCGCCGGAACCCATCGCCAGGTTCTCAAAGCGCGTCTGGTTCTTCTGGAAGAACAGCTTCACGGTTCCGGTGGGGCCGTTCCGCTGTTTGCCGATGATGACCTCGGCCACGTTGGGCTCTTTGGAGTCCTTGTTGTAGTAGTCGTCGCGGTAGATGAACATGATGATGTCCGCGTCCTGCTCGATGGCGCCCGATTCGCGCAGGTCGGACATCATGGGGCGCTTGTCGGTACGCTGCTCCACCGAGCGGTTGAGCTGAGACAGCGCGATCACCGGGCATTGCAGCTCCTTGGCCAGCATCTTGAGACCCCGGGAAATTTCGCCCAGCTCCGTCGCCCGGTTGTCCGAGCCCGACGAACCCGAGCCGCTCATGAGCTGCAAGTAGTCCACCACGATCAGGCCCAGCTTGCCGCACTGGCGCGCCAGACGGCGCGCGTTGGCACGCAGCTCGCTGGGCGTGAGGCCCGGGGTTTCGTCAATGTGCAGCGACACCGTGCGCAGCTTTTCGATGGCTTCGGTCAGGCGTGGCCATTCATCGTCGGTGAGCTTGCCGGTGCGCAGGTTGCCCTGGTTCACCCGGCCGATCGAGCCCACGATACGCACCGCCAATTGAGCGGCCCCCATTTCCATCGAGAAGATGGCGACAGGCAAGCCCTCGTTGAGCGCCACGTGCTCAGCAATGTTCACCGCGAACGAGGTTTTGCCCATGGACGGGCGGGCTGCCAGCACCACCATGTCGCCCGCCTGCAAGCCGCTGGTCATGCGGTCCAGGTCGGCAAAGCCGGTGGGGACGCCCGTGACGTCCACAGGGTTGTCCGCCATCTCCTGCACGCGGTCGAGCAGGTCAATCACCAGCGTGTCGAGCGACTGGAAGCCCTGCTTGGTGCGCGAACCCTCTTCGCCAATGGCAAATATCTTGGCCTCGGCTTCGTCCAGGATGCGTTCCACCGTTTTACCCTGGGGGTTGAACGCGTTGGTCGAAATTTCGTCGCTGGCAGTGACCAGCTTGCGCAGGATGGCGCGTTCACGGACGATTTCGGCATAGCGCCGAATATTGCTGGCACTGGGTACGTATTGCGCCAGATTGTTCAGATAGGCCAGCCCGCCCATCTCCTGCGCCTTGCCCTGGTTCTGGAGGTGCTCGAACACCGTGATCACGTCGGCTGGCTTGCTGGCATTGATCAGCGCGCCAATGGCTGTGTAGATCATTTGGTGCTCGTGGCGATAGAAATGGCTTTCTACCAGCAGGTCGCCCACGCGGTCCCAGGCATTGTTGTCCAACAGCAGACCACCCAGCACACTGGACTCCGCCTCGATGGAGTGCGGTGGCACACGCAACTGGGCAATTTCACGGTCCGGCACGGGCGTGAATCCATCATCAAGGGGTGGGAAAACGGCAGACATGGAATCCTTGGAGCTAACCCGGCATGCTATCGCCCACGCGGCGTGTCGTCATGGCACAAGTCTGTGGATAAGGCGGGGGTAACCCGTGGGCAACCGTGTACAAACTACGGTCACACAAAGACAAAAGCCGCCCAAGGGCGGCTTTTTTGAGAGGTCCTGACGGACGATCAGGCGGTTTCGCCGTAGACCGACACGTTGACTTCCACGACCACATCGGTGTGCAGAGCCACGCTCACAGCGCTGTCGCTCACGACCTTGATCGGGCCGTTGGGCAGGCGGATTTGCGACTTGGCAACCTTGTAGCCTTGCTTGTTCAGCTCTTCGGCGATGTCATGGTTGGTCACGGAACCAAACAGACGGCCATCCACGCCAGCCTTTTGTGTCAGCTTGACGGTGGTGCCAGCCAGCTTTTCACCTTGGGCTTGGGCTTCTGCCAGCTTGGCAGCAGCGGCCTTTTCGAGTTCAGCGCGCTTGGCTTCGAACTCTGCCTTGGCGGCTTCCGTGGCGCGACGTGCGCGACCAGCGGGAATCAGAAAGTTGCGGGCGTAGCCGTCTTTGACCTTGACGATTTCACCGAGGTTGCCGAGGTTCACAACCTTGTCGAGCAGGATGATTTGCATGGGTTGTGCTCCTTAGATCTTGTGCTGGTCGCTGTAAGGCACCAGGGCCAGGAAGCGTGCGCGCTTGATGGCAGTGTTCAGCTGACGCTGGAAGATGGCGCGCGTGCCGGTCAGGCGTGCGGGGATGATCTTGCCGTTTTCGGCGATGAAATCGCGCAGCGTATCGACATCCTTGTAGTCGATTTCTTCAACACCGGTCACCGTGAAGCGGCAAAAGCGCTTGCGCTTGAACAGCAGGGACTGGGTGTTGCGCTTTGGGCGCTTGTCTTTGTTGAACTTCTTGAACGTGGCCATTGCGGACCCCTTGAAAATTAATTTTGTTGAATATCCTGGATGTGCAGCACTGCAGTCTTGCCATTGCGCGGTGTGGCCAGAAATCCATGGAAAGTCCAGAGACTTCCGATGTTTTGCCTTGCCAGTCGCTCAGCCATCGCTCCAAAGGCGGTGGCTTTTATGGCGGCCTTGACTTCGCGGGGGTGGCCT
>NZ_QAIM01000566.1:0-718 GCF_003061035.1 Acidovorax sp. HMWF018 | reverse complement strand
ACTCGTGTTCGAGGCGCAGCATGAGGGCAGGCAGTCCGGCGGGCGTGTATCGCAGGGGCTCAGCCTCTGCGATACAGGCGGTCAAGACGACGCGGTTCTCCACTCCAAAGAGAGAAGAGGATCAGCGCTCGCCGGCCGCTGCGTATTCAGCTTGGCTGGCCTTGCGGGCTTCTTCGCGCTCGACGGTCTTCATCATGGAGGAAGGACCGGTTTCAGCCTTCTTCTTTTGCACGGTCAGGTGGCGCAGCACGGCGTCGTTGAACTTGAAGGCGTGCTCCAGTTCAGCCATCACAGCCTGGTCGGCTTCGATGTTCACGCACAGGTAGTGGGCCTTGGCCAGCTTGTTGATCAGGTACGCCAGTTGACGACGGCCCCAGTCTTCCACGCGGTGCACCTTGCCACCGCCAGCGGTGATCATGCCCTTGTAGCGCTCCAGCATGGCTGGAACTTGTTCGCTTTGATCCGGATGGATCAACAAAATGATTTCGTAATGACGCATGCAGACTCCTTTTGGGTGAGACCACCCACCGCGTCTAGAAGTGGTGTGGCAAGGGAAAGCCTGCGATTATAACCCGACCGCTTGCGCTTGTACACTCAGCACACCCGCTACCGCATCGTCCACACCCCATTTGTCCAGCCATGGAAGGTGCGGCCCTTGCAAAAACGGCGGTTGGGCCGACATGCCCTACAACCACTTGCGCCAACCCAGGGCCGTCAC
>NZ_QAIM01000565.1:648-1784 GCF_003061035.1 Acidovorax sp. HMWF018 | reverse complement strand
TGGGGGCGCTGGGCGTACCGCCCGGGGTGGCCAACAAGAACCGCTACTTCTATCGCGGCCCCACCGGTACCTTTGGCATCACCACCCCCATCAACGGCGAGCCCGCCACCTTTGCCAATGGCGGCACCATCGGTTTTGCCATGCAGTCGCCCGAGCAGGCCGATGCCTTCCACGCCGCCGGTGTAGCGAACGGTGGCATCACCTGCGAAGACCCCCCCGGCTGGCGCGAAGGCCCCGGCGGCAAGCTGTACCTGGCGTACCTGCGCGACCCGGACGGCAACAAGATCTGCGCCCTGCACCGCCCGGCCAAGGCCTGATCAACGGGCAGTGCCCCCGCTGCAACCCCGGTAGCGTTGCAGCCAGCGCTGGGCGCCCTGCACACCGCGGCAGGCCGCAGCGGCCATGGCCCCGGTGACGGCCAGCATGGCCAGGGTGTGAACCCCCAGCGCGGCCAGCGCGAACAGCAAGGGGGTGGAGAGCCCGTCGCCCCCAGAGGCCACTCCACCTGCAGCGCCATCGCCCCCGCACAGCGGCGCCAGCGCAGGCACCAGCGCCAGCCCGGCACCGTGCCCCGTGGCCACCCCAAAGGACCAGAGCGCCATGCCCACAGGCCCGGCGGGCTTGCGCAGGCGATGCCACGCCGCCCCCGTCAGACGCACGCGAGCGACTATCACCACCCCGCCCAGGCCGCCCGCCACCGCCAGCAGGGCAGGTGGCGACAACGACAGCCTCCACCCCACCGCAGCCGCCGTCAGTGCCACGGCGGCCAGGTGCCCGACGGCCACGGGCAGCAGTGCGCGCAGTGGCATGCTGTGGTCACGCGCACAGAGGCTCCAGGTGGTGGCCAGCCCCCAGCCCGTGAGGGGGTTGAGCCCGTGCAGCGCCCCCATGGCGGCGATGGCCAGCCAGGACCAGAGGGTGGCGTCCATGGTCGCGGTCTCCACCGTGTGTGGTTCAGCCCCGTGTGGAGCAGCACCCGCCCGGCGCCGTGTGGGCCGGTGAAGGCTGTGGCGCCTGTGCAGCTGGCGCCGCCGCAGACCCAGCCGCTGGCAGGGAAGGTGCATACCGGTCGTGGTGGCGCACCCAGTCCATGGGGTAGGCGGGGTTGGTCTCGTGGCGGCCTCGGGGCGTGAGGT
>NZ_QAIM01000565.1:0-583 GCF_003061035.1 Acidovorax sp. HMWF018 | reverse complement strand
AACACCTCGCCGTTGCCGCGTGCGCGCTGCTCGGGCGTGAAGCTCACGGCAAAGTCGTGGTTGAAGTCGCTGCCGTGCGATGACGCCCAGCGAAACTGCCAGCCCATGCGCTGGCGAAAGCGCTCGATCTCGGCCAGCGGCGCGCGCGAGACGGCGAGCACCGACACGTCGCGGTGCTGCAGGTGCAGCTCCATGCCGCCCATGTGGTCGGCCATGAAGGAGCAGCTGGGACAGCCCTGATCCCACCCCGGGCCGAACATGAAGTGCTGCACGAGCAGCTGGCTGCGGCCATCGAACAGGTCGGCCAAGGCGCGCGGGCCCTGCAGCGTGTCCAGCATGTAGCGCTTGTCCACGCGGGTCCAGGGCAGCGCGCGGCGCTGCGCGGCGACCTCATCATGCAGGCGGGTCAGGGCCTTCTCGCGGGCCAGCAGCGCGTGGCGCTGGGCCAGCCATTCGTCGGCAGAAACCACGGGGTGGGAAGTGGGTGCGTTCATGGGGGTGCTCCTGGTGGGTGGTGGATGACGTTGTGGGACGGAGAATTGCGTGGGGAGGGAGGCGCTCGCAGGCGCACCTGTCCCCGGCC
>NZ_QAIM01000071.1:0-11064 GCF_003061035.1 Acidovorax sp. HMWF018 | reverse complement strand
GGTGGCGGAGGGGGTGGAGACGACGGGGCAGCTGTCGTTCCTGAGGCTGCATGGGTGCGAGGGGTTCCAGGGGTATCTGTTTGGAAGGCCTGGGCCCGTCGAGTTGTTCGAGCGTGAGCATCTGCCGGGCCATTCAGCCTCCTCGCTGCCGACCGCTCTGCCCGCACCGCAGGAGCCGCAGCCATGAACGGTGTGGGCATCCTGTGGGTGGACATTGATACCCAGCATGCGGCGGCCGCGCGGCGGCTCATGGCAACGCGTTACCCCGACTGGCGGGTGGTCAACAGCCCCACGCCAGAAACCGCCAAGGCTCCCCTCGCCAGCCAGGCCTGGGATGCCGTGGTGCTGTGCCTCAAGCCCACCGACCAGGAACTGCCCGGCCTGCTGGAGCTGTGCGCTGGCCGCCCGGTGCTGATGTGCATCGATGCAGCGCAAGAGGCCCTGGCTGCGCGCGCCTTTCGCTGCGGGCTGGGCGACTATGTGCTGCGCGAGGCCGATGGCGTAGCGCACCTGAGCGAGCTGCTCAACCGCCTGGTGGCGCTGGTGCAAGGCGCCAAGGGGCAGGGCCAGCCCGTGCGCATGGTGGATGCCCGCATCTGGCAAGAGGCTCTGACCATGCTGCAGGAGCAGCGCTCGGCCCTGCAGGCCACGCTGGCCAGCATGAGCCAGGGCATCTTCAAGACCGGGCCCGATGGCCGTATCACCGTCTACAACGAGCGCGTGCTGGAGCTGCTGAACTTGCCCGAGTCGCTGATGGCCACCCGCCCCACGCTGGCTGACCTGACGCGCGTGCAGGCCGAGCGCGGTGACTTTGGCGAGGGCTATAGCCTAGTGGACCGTCGCGGACACGACTACGTGGCACAGGGTGCTGTCGCTGCGGCCCCGGCGCTGTACTGGCGCACCACACGCGATGGCCGTACGTTCGAGGTCCGCACCACCACGCTGGCCGATGGCAGCCTGGTGCGTACGTTTGCCGATGTGAGCGACTACGTGCGTGTGGAGAACGAGCTGCGCGAGAGCGAGGCGCGCTTCCGGTCCCTGAGCGACCTGTCGTCCGACTGGTACTGGGAGCACGATGCCGAGGGCCGCTTTGTGCAACTGGCGGGCGACCTCAGCGTGAACGGCATCCCGCTGTCGGACGTGATGGGGCGCACGCGCTGGGAGATCGGGGCCCTGAACATGACTGATGCCGACTGGGCTGCGCACCGCGCGGTGCTGGCCGCGCACCAGCCGTTCCGTGACCTGGAGCTGCAACGCCGGCGCGCGGACGGCAGCATGCATTGGATCTCTGTCAGCGGCGTGCCGGTGTTTGACGCTAATGGCGCGCTGCGTGGCTACCGGGGCGTGGGCCGCGACATCACCGAACGCAAGCAGGTCGAGAGCCAGATCGAACGCCTGGCGTTCTATGACTTGCTGACCGGTCTGCCCAACCGCCGCTTGCTGGTGGATCGGCTGCAACACGCCACGCTGGCGGTTGCGCGCTCTGACACCCAGGGCGCGCTGCTGTTCATTGACCTCGACAACTTCAAGGACCTCAACGACACGCTGGGCCATGACACCGGCGACCAATTGCTGCTGCAGGTGGCGCAGCGCCTGAAGGGCTGCGTTCGGGAGTCGGACACCGTGGCCCGTTTTGGTGGCGACGAGTTCGTGGTGCTGGTGGAGGGCCTCAGCCCCGACCCCGCCCACGCAAGCGCCGAGGCTGCGCTGGTGGCCAGCCACATCATCACCACGCTGGGCAAGCCCTATGCGCTGGGCGATGCCAGCCACCACAGCACACCCAGCATAGGCATCGCGCTGTTTGGCCAGCAGACCGTGAGCGTGGATGAGCTGCTCAAACATGCCGACCTGGCCATGTACCAGGCCAAGGCGGCGGGGCGCAACACCCAGCGCTTCTTCGACCCCGACATGCAAGCGGCCGTGAGCAACCGCTCGGCCCTTGAGGCCGACCTGCGCCGCGGCCTGCAAGACAAGGAGCTGGTGCTGTACTACCAGCCGGTGGTGGACGGCAAAGGCCGCTTGCAGGGTGCCGAGGCCCTGGTGCGCTGGCGCCACCCGCGCCGGGGCATGGTGTCCCCCGCCGAATTCATTCCGCTGGCCGAGCAGACCGGGCTCATCCTGCCTCTGGGCCAATGGGTGCTGGAAGCGGCGTGCGCACAGCTGGTGGCCTGGTCGCGCAGCTCGCTCACTCGGCAGTTCTTCCTGTCGGTGAACGTGAGCGTGCGGCAGTTCCGCCAGCCCGACTTTGTGGAGCAGGTGCTGGGCGTGCTGGACGCCACGGGGGCCAACCCGGAGCGCCTGAAGCTCGAACTCACCGAGAGCCTGTTGATGGCCGACGTCGAGGACGTGATTGCGCGCATGGAACACCTGCGCCGCTATGGCGTAGGCTTTTCGCTGGATGACTTTGGCACGGGCTATTCCAGCCTGAGTTACCTCAAGCGGCTGCCGCTTGACCAGCTCAAGATCGATCAGGGTTTTGTGCGTGACCTGCAGACCGACCCCAACGACGCCGCCATCGTGCGCACCATCCTGGCCTTGGCCGACAGCCTGGACCTAGCGGTGGTGGCCGAGGGCGTAGAGACCACAGGCCAACTCGAATTTTTGCAGCGCTACGGCTGCAAGGCTTTCCAAGGCTACCTGTTTGGCCGGCCTATGCCCGCCGAAGTGCTGGAGCGGGCGCTGCGGCCTGCGCTATGACCTGCGTTAAGACAAAGGCTACCCAGCGCGCTCAGTTCACAATCGCGCCATGAAAAAACAGGTGTTGGTCGCCGGTGGCGGCATTGGCGGCTTGGCTGCTGCGTTGGGCGCATCTCGGGCCGGGTGGGAGGTGCGGCTTTACGAGCGCGCTGCCGCGTTCAGCGAAGTGGGTGCGGGCGTGCAGATCGGGCCCAACGTGGTGCGCCGCCTGCAGGCCTGGGGTCTGCAGCAGCCGCTGCAGGCGGTGGCTGCCTTCCCCAGCCGGTTGCAGGTGCGCAATGCCGTCAGCGGCCAAGAGCTGGCCGTGTTGCCCCTGGGTTCCACGGCGGTGGAGCGCTATGGCGCGGCCTATGCCACCATTCACCGAGCGGACCTGCATGGCCTGTTGCTGTCCGCCGTGACCAAGTACACCGACACGCAATGGCATCTGGAGCATGCGATCGACAGCTTTGCCGATGCCGACGGCGTGGTCACCGTGCGCACCAGCCGGGGCAAGCAGGTTGAGGGCGATGCCCTGATAGGTGCCGATGGCCTGTGGAGCCGCACGCGCACCCAGCTTCTGGGCGCGGTACCGCCACGCGTGACGGGGCACCTGGCCTACCGCGCGCTGGTGCCGCAGCATGCGCTGCCCGACGCCTTGCGCACGGCGCAGGTCACCGCATGGCTGGGCCCGCGCCTGCACGCGGTGCAGTACCCCGTGCGTCGGGGCGAGCTGCAAAACCTGGTGGTCATTGTGCAAGGGCCCGCACCGCAAGACCTGGAGAACTGGGACCACGCCGCCAATGCCGCAGGCCTGGAGCACGCACTGCAAGGCACCTGCACCGCGCTGCAGGACGTGGTGCGCAGCGTGAGTGCCGCAGGTGGGGCGGGCTGGCGCCTGTGGCCCTTGTGTGACCGCCCGCCGGTGCGCAGCGCCGACGAGATGGCACAAGGCCTCGTGGGCCTGCTGGGCGATGCCGCGCACCCCATGCGGCCGTACCTGGCCCAGGGCGCGGGCATGGCGATTGAAGACGCGGCCGAGTTGCAGCGTGCTTTGGCCATGCACGACCTCGATGTGCCGCTGCGTCTGCGCCGCTATGCGCTCAACCGCTGGCAGCGCAACGCGCGGGTGCAGGCCCGGTCGACACGCAATGGCCGCATCTTCCACGCCACGGGGCCGGTGCGCTGGGGGCGCGACCTGTCGCTGCGCCTGCTGGGCGAGCGCTTGCTGGATGTGCCCTGGTTGTACCGGGGCGACGGCTCCAGCGCCAGTTCGTTGTGACGGTTGGCGTGCGGGAGGCGCACTGTGGATAAGCCTTTGGCGCATGGCCCATGTTTGCGGTATCAACCGGACATTCCAGTTGTCAGGACATTCCCTATCCGGTGCAACCCGCGAGCGCGTTTTGCAGGGTGAACTTTGCGCAGTGTGCCACGCTCTATCCCTGTGTGTGCAATGCCACAAAAAGGCCGGCCACACGCCCGCGAATTTGCTGTTCAAGCGCAAGTCGTGGTGCTACAAAGAGCCAAGCCGGTAGCGATTGCCAATGCAACACCGTGGTACCACCTGAGCCCGCCAGGGGTGCCGCTACAGGAGGTCGTATGGATGCCATCAGCAACTTCGCCGCGCGCTATGCCCGTAGCCGCGAAGAGGAAATGTCGATCGACGAGTATCTCGCCGAGTGCAAGCGTGACCCCATGGCCTATGCCACATCGGCCCAGCGCATGCTGGCAGCGATTGGCGAGCCCGAGATGGTGGACACGCGCAACGACCCGCGCCTGTCGCGGCTCTTTGCCAACAAGGTCATCAAGCGTTACCCCGCATTCACCGAGTTCTATGGCATGGAGGAGTCCATCGAGCAGGTGGTGAGCTTCTTCCGCCATGCCGCGCAGGGGTTGGAGGAGCGCAAGCAGATCCTCTACCTGCTGGGCCCTGTGGGTGGTGGCAAAAGCTCCATTGCAGAGCGTCTCAAGGCGCTGATGCAGAAGGTGCCGTTCTATGCGCTCAAGGGCTCGCCGGTCAACGAATCACCGCTGGGTCTGTTCGATGCCGCAGAAGACGGCCCGGTGCTGGAGGAGCAGTTCGGCATTCCGCGCCGCTACCTGCAGCGTGTGCTGTCGCCGTGGGCGGTGAAGCGGCTGGAAGAGTACGGCGGCGACATCCGCCAGTTCCGTGTGGTCAAGCGCTACCCCAGCGTGCTCAAGCAGGTGGGCATTGCCAAGACCGAGCCGGGCGACGAGAACAACCAGGACATCTCCAGCCTGGTGGGCAAGGTGGACATCCGCAAGCTCGAAACCTTTGCGCAGGACGACACCGACGCCTACAGCTACAGCGGCGGCTTGTGTCTGGCCAACCAGGGGCTGCTCGAATTCGTGGAAATGTTCAAGGCGCCCATCAAGGTGCTGCACCCGTTGCTCACGGCCACGCAGGAGGGCAACTACAAGGGCACTGAAGGCTTTGGGGCGATTCCGTTTGACGGCGTGGTGCTGGCCCACAGCAACGAAAGCGAGTGGAAGGCGTTTCGCAACAACAAGAACAACGAGGCGTTTCTCGACCGCATCTACATCGTCAAGGTGCCGTACTGCCTGCGCGTGAGCGAGGAGATCCGCATCTACGAAAAGCTCATCCGCGAATCGTCGCTGGGCAACGCCGTGTGTGCGCCCGGTACGCTCAAGATGATGGCGCAGTTCGCGATCCTCACGCGGCTGAAAGAGCCCGAGAACTCCAGCATCTTCAGCAAGATGCAGGTGTACGACGGCGAGAGCCTCAAGGACACCGATCCGCGCGCCAAGAGCTACCAGGAGTACCGCGACTACGCGGGCGTGGACGAGGGCATGACGGGCATCTCCACCCGCTTTGCGTTCAAGATTTTGTCCAAGGTGTTCAACTTCGACAGCGCCGAGGTGGCCGCCAACCCGGTGCACCTGATGTATGTGCTGGAGCAGCAGATCGAGCGCGAGCAGTTCGCCACCGATCTGGAGACCAAGTACACCGGCTACATCAAGGAGTTCCTGTCGCCGCGCTATGCCGAATTCATTGGCAAGGAGATCCAGACGGCCTACCTGGAAAGCTACAGCGAGTACGGCCAGAACATCTTTGACCGCTACGTCACCTACGCCGACTACTGGATCCAGGACAACGAGTACCGCGACACCGACACCGGCGAGGTGTTCGACCGCAGTGCGCTCAACGCCGAGCTGGAGAAGATCGAGAAGCCCGCAGGCATTGCCAACCCCAAGGACTTCCGTAACGAGATCGTCAACTTTGTGCTGCGGGCGCGGGCCAACAACCAGGGCAAGAACCCCAGCTGGACCAGCTACGAAAAACTGCGGCTGGTGATCGAGAAGAAGATGTTCTCCAACACCGAAGAGCTGCTGCCGGTGATCAGCTTCAACGCCAAGGCCAGCGCCGAAGAGGCCCGCAAGCACGAGGACTTCGTCACCCGCATGGTGAACAAGGGCTACACGCCCAAGCAGGTGCGGCTGCTGTGCGAGTGGTACCTGCGCGTGCGCAAGAGTAGCTAGGGTCAGTGCCTGGGCCGCAGGCCCTGCATGGGGAACGGGAGCAACGGATGGCATTGCAAATCATCGACCGCAGGCTCGCTGGCAAGAACAAGTCGGTGGGCAACCGCGAGCGATTTGTTCGCCGATACAAGGAACAGATCGCGGATGCAGTGCGCCGTGCCGTCTCGCAGCGCGGCATCCGCGACATGGAGCAGGCCGAGAGCATCACCATCCCGCGCAAGGACATCAGCGAGCCCGTCTTCCACCACGGCCAGGGCGGCATCCGCGACACCGTGCACCCCGGCAATGCAGAGCATGTGCGCGGCGACCGCATCGAGCGGCCCCAGGGCGGTGCGGGTGGGCGTGGATCGCAGGCCAGCGACAGCGGCGAGGGCGAGGACGACTTCACCTTCACGCTCACCAAGGAAGAGTTCATGCAGCTCTTTTTTGAAGACCTCGCGCTGCCGCACCTGCTGCGCACCCACATTGGCGAGAACCCGCAGTGGAAGTCGCGCCGCGCAGGCTACAGCCAGGATGGCATCCCCAACAACCTGGCCGTGCTGCGCACCATGCGCGGCGCTTTGGGTCGGCGCATTGCACTGGGCAAGTCGGCGCACCGCGAGCTGCTGGCGCTGCAGGCCGAATTGGACGCCCTGCTGGCGCAGGACGACGGCACCAGCGAGGCGGTGGCTGAGTTGCAGCGCCGCATTGATGCGCTCACGGCGCGCATTGGCAAGATTCCCTACCTGGACCCCATCGACCTGCGCTTTCGTGCGCGCACGCCGGTGCCCGTGCCCAGCAGCCAGGCGGTGATGTTCTGCGTGATGGATGTGTCGGGCTCCATGGACGAGACGCGCAAGGAGCTGGCCAAGCGGTTCTTCATCCTGCTGTACCTGTTCCTCACACGGCACTACGAGACCATCGACATCGTGTTCATCCGCCACCACACCCAGGCGGCCGAGGTGAGCGAGGAGCAGTTCTTCCATTCCACCGAAAGCGGCGGCACGGTGGTGAGCAGCGCGCTGGTGCTGCTGGACCAGATCATCCGTGCGCGCTACCCGCAGGGCGACTGGAACATTTACGTGGCCCAGGCCAGCGACGGTGACAACTTCACCAACGACAGCGGCGTCTGCCGCAACCTGCTGGTGGACAAGATCCTGCCGCTGGTGCGCTACTTTGCCTATGTGCAGGTGGCCGAGGAAGAACAGAACCTGTGGGACGAGTACAGCCAGCTCGCGCCGCTGTACTCCCACTTTGCGATGCGCAAGGTCTCCGCACCCGGTGACATCTACCCGGTATTCCGCGATCTCTTCAAGAAAGAGGGGGTGGCCGCATGAACAACGTTGTGCAGTACCCCGTGCTGGAGCGCCGCCTCAGCGACAACCCTTGGAAGGCCGCTGCCGTGGGCGAGCGCCGCCACCGTGCCGTGCCCGGCCAGCCCCTGCCTGCAGGCGCGCGGCCGGCCGAGCCGTTGCCCGACCCGAGCGACTGGACGTTCGAGCTGATCGAGCGCTACCACGCGGCCATTGCCGCTACGGCCGAGCGCTTTGGTCTCGACACCTACCCCAACCAGCTGGAGATCATCACCGCCGAACAGATGATGGACGCCTACTCCAGCGTGGGCATGCCGGTGAACTACCGGCACTGGAGCTACGGCAAGGAGTTTCTGGCCACCGAACGGCGCTACCGGCGCGGGCACATGGGCCTGGCATACGAGATCGTCATCAACTCCAACCCCTGCATCAGCTACCTGATGGAGGAGAACACCACCGCCATGCAGGCGCTGGTGATTGCGCATGCCGCCTATGGCCACAACAGCTTCTTCAAGGGCAACTACTTGTTTCGCATGTGGACTGATGCGTCCAGCATCATCGACTACCTGGTGTATGCCAAGGACTATGTGGCCCAGTGTGAGGAGCGCTACGGCACGGGTGAAGTGGAGCGCCTGCTCGACTCCTGCCATGCCCTGGCCAACTTTGGCGTGGACCGCTATCGCCGCCCGTCCAAGAAGAACCTGGCGCGCGAGCGGCTTGAACGCGCGCAGCGCGAGGCCTACGCCCAGCAGCAGGTGAACGAGCTGTGGCGCACCCTGCCCACGCGCCCCGGCAAGGAAGGTGCGGCGCAAGAGGCCGACCGCTTCCCCAGGGAGCCGCAAGAGAACATCCTGTACTTCATCGAAAAAAACGCGCCCCTGCTGGAGCCCTGGCAGCGCGAGATCGTGCGCATCGTGCGCAAGATCGCCCAATATTTCTACCCCCAGCGCCAGACCCAGGTCATGAACGAGGGCTGGGCCACGTTCTGGCACTACACGCTGCTCAACACGCTGTACGACGAGGGTTACCTGAGCGACGGCGTGATGATCGAATGGCTGGGCTCGCACACCAACGTGGTCTACCAGCCACCGGTGGGGCAGCGTGCCTATAGCGGCATCAACCCCTACGCGCTGGGGTTTGCCATGTACCGCGACATTCAGCGCATCTGCCAGCACCCCACCGAGGAGGACCGGCACTGGTTCCCCGACATCGCAGGCACCCCCTGGCTGCCTGCGCTCGACCATGCCATGCGCAACTTCAAGGACGAGAGCTTCATCGGCCAGTACCTCAGTCCGCACCTGATGCGCGAGATGCGCCTGTTTGCGCTCCATGACGACGCTGGCGAGCGCGATCTGGTGGTCAGCGAGATCCACGACGAAAACGGCTACCGCAGCCTGCGCCAGATGCTGTCGCAGCAGTACGACCTGGGCACGCGCGAGCCCAACATCCAGGTGTGGAACGTGAACCTGCGCGGCGACCGGAGCCTGACCCTGCGCCACACCCAGTACCAGGGCCGCCCGCTGGCCGACGACACGCAGGAGGTGCTCAAGCACGTGGCGCGGCTGTGGGGCTTTGGGGTGCAGATCGAGAGTGCGGACGCCGATGGCAACCACCCGGTGCTGCTGCACCAGGTGCCCGCCTCAGCCACCTGACCGGACTGCGCTGGCACCTGCGCGCCGGTTGAGGGAAGATTGCTCTGTTTTTGATAGCTTCCAGCGCATGATTTACTAGCGCTACCGCCCGATTTGGCTCAGAAAGCAGACGAAGAGGCCTTGGCCCGTGGCACCCGGGCCTGCAGCGGGCAGTCGGTGGCCACACGCTCGGCCAACGTCTGGCGCAGGGCCTGCAGCGCGGCAATGCGGTCATCAATCTCCTGCAGCTTGGCGGCCAGCACCTGCGCCAATGCGGGGCCGGGCTCGGCGGCGTCCCAGATGGCGGGCAGCCGGTCGCCGATCTCCGCCAGGGTAAAGCCCAGCTGCTGCGCAGTGCGGATGTACTGCACCAGCGTCACCACTTCGGGCGGGTAGTCCCGGTAACCGTTGTCCAGGCGCCGCGCGCGAATCAGGCCCTGCTGTTCATAGAAGCGCAGCGCCTCGCGGCTCAGGCCCGAGGCCGTGGCCAGTTCACCGATCAGCATGATCCCGTTCCCCTCACAAAGTGCTTGACCCTGAAGCGTACTTCAAGGTGGAAGCTCGGGGCCTCATTGATCCATTCACAGAGGTTTCCTGTCATGCACATCCCCGCTTTCGCTTCCGGCCGTTATCTGCGCATCGTGCGCGCCAGCGGCTGGTACGACCTGCTCGTCACCTGGCCGTTTGCCTTGCCCTGGACCTTTGCCTGGCTCTACACCCAGCTGAACCTGCTGGCCCAGGCGCTCGCATTGCCCGGCACCTTGCACCCCTTGGACACCACGCACATGCTGCTGGCCAACCTGCTGGGCTCGGTGGTGGTGGTGTGGTCGGTGGCGCGCATCGTGGCGCCCACGGTGCTGCTGGGGCGGCTGGATGGCGTGGCGCGGTTTCTGTTTGCGGCCTGGCAGATCTACGCGGTGGCACACGGCGCCAATGCCATCGTGCTGGGTTTCACCGCCTTCGAGTTGTTGTTCGGCGTGCTGCAATGGTGGCGTGTAGCAGGTGCCAGTGCGGCGCTGTGCCCGCCTGACCCCGCGCGGGTGAATGAGCTGGTCAATGGGCGGGCGCGGGCAGCAGCCTGAAGGCCAGTGCACCCACCACCAGCATGGCCGCAATGGTCAGCATCACCGCCACATACGGGTCTGCACCCTGTGCGGCGGCGATGGAGGCCGCCACGCCCGTCACCCACTGCATCAGCGCCACGCCCAGGAACAGCGCCATGGTGAACACCGCCATGGCCCGCCCCGTGACCGCAGGGGCGTAGGCCGAGCGCACGTCCGAATACTGCAGCACCATGTAGCCCGACAGCAGGCCCACGGCCACGGAGCCGCCCACGTCCAGCCATTCGGCATGCAGAAAGCCCATGGCCGCAAACAAGGCCGCCAGCAGGGTGGTAAAGCCCAGCAGCCAGCGCCTGCGCCTTGTGGGGCCAGGGTCCAGCCGACCAAAAAGGGCTGGGCTGAACAGTGACACCAACGACGACAGCATGGCCACATTGCCGCTGGCCACCAGCGAATAGCCGTGCCGCTCGATCAACAGTGGGCCCAGCCACAGTCCGCGCAGCGTGAGGAACGAGGCATAGGTCATCAGCGCCAGCAGCATGATGCCGGCGGTGTGCGGCAGCAGGAACAGCGCGCCGAAGCCGCGCACCGCCTGCAGCACCGATTCGCGCGGAGCGGCCTCATCGATGGGTTGTGCGGGTTCATGCACCTTCCAGAAGATCAGCAGCCAGGCCAGCGCCGCCAGGCCCGCCAGCACGCCAAACCCCATGCGCCAGGACGACTGCTGCACCAGCCAGGCCAGTGGCGTGCCGGTGAACAGCATGCCCAGTCCGCCCACCCCCATGGCCACTCCCGACACCATGGCAAACCGCGACGCCGGAAAGTAGCGTGCGATGAACACCGTACACACTAGAAATGCGGGTGCGCAGCCCACACCGATCA
>NZ_QAIM01000564.1:0-2131 GCF_003061035.1 Acidovorax sp. HMWF018 | reverse complement strand
CACCTGGCCCTGCCCTTCTTCGACGACGCCCACCGCGCGCTGGCCGAGGGCCTGGTGCCCTGGGCTGCCGCACAGCAGGTCGATGAAACCGACGACCGCGCCGCCTGCCGCGACTGGGTGCAGCGCTTGGGCGCGGGCGGCTGGCTGCGCTACTGCGTGCCTGCCGCACACGGCGGCGCGCTGCCTGCGCTCGACTCGCGCGCGCTGGTGCTGCTGCGCGAGACGCTGGCCTACCACTCGCCGCTGGCGGACTTTGCGTTTGCGATGCAAGGACTGGGCAGCGGTGCGATCACGCTGGCGGGCAGCCCCGCGCAGCAGGCGCACTACCTGCAAGGCGTGGCGCGTGGCGAACTGATTGCTGCGTTCGCGCTGAGCGAGCCCGAGGCGGGGTCGGATGTGGGCGCTATGCAAACCATAGCTGCCAGCACAGATTCGACTAGCGCTACAGGCACTTTTTGCTTGAACGGCACCAAGACCTGGATCAGCAACGGCGGCATCGCCGACTTCTACTGCGTGTTCGCCAAGACCAACCCGAGCGGCGGCACGCGCGGCATCAGCGCCTTCATCGTCGATGCGAACACGCCGGGCCTGGACGCCTCGCGCCATATCCATGTGATGGCGCCCCACCCGCTGGCCACGCTGCAGTTCACCAACTGTAACGTGCCCGGCACCGCGCTGCTGGGCGACGAGAACGGCGGCTTCAAGCTGGCCATGCGCACGCTGGACATTTTTCGTGCGTCGGTGGCCGCCGCGGCCCTGGGCATGGCGCGCCGCGCACTGGCCGAGGCCGTGCACCACGCCCGCCAGCGCCGCATGTTCGGCCAGACGCTGGCGGACTTCCAGCTCACCCAAGCCAAGATCGGCGAGATGGCCGCGCTGGTGGACAGCGCCGCGCTGCTCACCTACCGCGCGGCCTGGCTGCGCGACACGGGCCAGGCGCGCGTGACTGCCGAAGCGGCGATGGCCAAGATGACCGCCACTGAAAACGCCCAGCGCGTCATCGACATGGCGCTGCAGCTGCACGGCGGGCGCGGCGTGGAAGTGGGCAGCAAGGTCGAATCGCTGTACCGCGACATCCGCTCGCTGCGCATTTACGAAGGCGCCACCGAAGTGCAGCAGCTCATCATCGGTAAGGCCGTTTTGCAGGAGTAATCGCATGAAAGCCCCCTCCGCCCAGCCCGACCATTTCGTGCACGACCGCATGCCGCCGCCCGAGGCCTGGCCCACGCTGCGCTACGACCTGCCGGAGCTGCAGATCGCCAACCAGGCCAACCTGGTGCAGGCGCTGTTAGACCAGGCCGAACGTGCGGGCCACATCGACCGCCCCCTGTTGCGCGGCCCGCACCGCACGTACACCTACCGCGACGCCCGCACCGAGGCCGCGCGCATTGCCGAGGTGCTGACGCAGGACCACGGTCTCGTGCCCGGCAACCGCGTGCTGCTGCGCGGCGGCAACACGGTGGAGATGGCGCTGGCCTGGCTGGGCACGGTCTACGCCGGTCTGATTGCGGTGGCCACCATGCCCCTGCTGCGCGCGGTAGAGCTGGGCAGCATCATCGACCGCGCCCAGCCCACGCTGGCGCTGTGCGACGGCCGCCTGCTGGCCGAGCTGCAAGCCGCGCAGACGCAGCACCCCGTGCTCGCCACCATCGTGCCCTTCCACACAGCGCCAGATGCGGCCGACCTGCTGCAGCGCGCGCAGGGCAAGCCCGGCACCACGCCGCCCTGCCCCACGTCGGTGGACGACATCGCGCTGATGGCGTTCACCTCGGGCACCACAGGTTCCCCCAAGGCGGCCGTGCACACGCACCGCGATGTGCTGGCAGGCTGCGAGGCCTGGCCGCGCCATGTACTCAAGGCCACGCCCGATGACATCGTGGCGGGCTCGCCGCCCCTGGCGTTCACCTTTGGCCTGGGCGGCTTGCTGGTGTTTCCGATGTGGGCCGGGGCCAGCGTGTACTTTCCGGACCAGCCCTATACGCCCGAAACCATGGTGCGGCTGATGCGCGATGCGGGCGTGACCATCTGCTACACCGCCCCCACCTTCTACCGGCAGATGGCACCCTTTGCCAAGCAGATCGGCCTGCCCCAGCTGCGCACCAGCGTGAGCGCGGGTGAGGGGCTGCCCGAC
>NZ_QAIM01000563.1:0-2401 GCF_003061035.1 Acidovorax sp. HMWF018 | reverse complement strand
GCCTCAGGGAAGTGATGGAGTCCTTCGACGTTGATGCACAGGAGCGTTGATGCAGCCACTCACCCCTCTTCTTGGCCATTTGTCCACTAGCGCATTTGCGCGGCTCACCTGCCACGAGCATTTGCTGGCGTTGCCAGAAACGATCCACCACCGGCAACCTTCCCGGTCGCCTTCCTAGACTGCCCGGCCTTGCTCTTGTGCGCTTGCGCGTCCCGTAGCGAGCGCGCATCGACGAACGGCGCAGGCATCAGTGGTGTCGACCGCCATGATGGGCCCCGTGGTGCATGTGTGCGTACCCCCGTGGGTAGCCGCGCAAACTCCCACCATAGTAGTGCTGTCCTGCATGGTATCCGAGGTAAGAATATCCCAGGTATGAACTGCCGTAATACGCGGGAACTTGGTACCGGCCAGACAGGATGCGAGCCTTGAGGGCCTGATCGCCGTCGCTACGGCCCTGGATATAGCGCAGCACGCCGTCGCTAACACCCGCAGCGCGCTGCTGCGCAAAATCCTCGGCCCCCACCACGAAAGCAGCGCCTCGCTGCTGGATTTGGGCAATGATTGCTGCATCACTCTCTCCGCGCAAGCTCATCGCCACCACCTCGTCAATACGCAGGGGCGGCGGCACTGCCAAGCCGGGTTGAGAGACAGCACAGCCAGTGGTTGCCGCTGCCACAAGCAGCGCCAATGCCAATGAAATCCATCTCATTGCATCTCCTGGTCGATCTGTGGTCAGGTTGGAGCCAGATCTTCGGGGAATGTTCCGACTAGACCTATCCGATTACCGCAAAGCTTGATATGTGCCCCCTGCAACCGCCTGCGAGCGACAACATCAATTGTGGACGTTGCTGGTCGGCATGCTGGCGGTGGCGGTGGTGCCGTGGCGCAGTCGATGTTCGGCCACGGCTGCCGCACAGCGGGAAAGCGTCGACTTCATCGCGCAAACTTGCGCACATGAATGTGAATCATGCGACGGCGGCCTTACTACTTGCCCGCAAGGCCTTGGACGGCCTTCCAGAAGTTCAGCAGCGCCGGAAGGTTGCGCTGGAAGAGCTCCCAGGCATTCTGGAGGGCGCCGGGCAACGTGCCACCGCCCGCCAACTTGATGACTACCAGGACTGCCGCCACCACCACCGCCAAGCCTGCCAATACCACCAGCAGCGCAACAAGCGCCAGCACGGCTTTGACACCGCGCGGCAGTCGGGCGAGTGGCTCGCCGAAGCCTGTCGCACGGCCGCCATGACCGTAGTCTCCTCGATGATGCCCCATTTGGCTGTCCTCCAAGTTTGCTGTTCGCCCCAGTGTAGCGTGTCGCTCTCGCGAAGAATCTGCCTTTATGAGGACATGAAACCGTCAGAAGGATGAGGCACTTTGAACACAGCCAATGGCGCGAGATCCGCCCGGCCTCCTTCGGCGCCCACCGCCCGCTCGACCCGGATGCTGACCTGGCGGTCACGCACTTCTATCGTGCTGATGTGATTGTCGAACCAGGGCCCGGCGAGTTTGCGCCACCGCAATGCCGGCGGCACGAGACCTGCCGTGCCGAGGAGCGCTCGCCCCAACATGGCGGCCGGTCGCGAGCCAGCGATCATGAGCGCGAGCCTTTCCCACCGCCGGAGCGCATTGCGTACGGGCGACGAAACAACCTGGTAAGTAGGAGGTTGATGGGGGGGCGCGCAGTGAAACAGCACTTCGGCGATTGACCCGTTGTGTATGTCGCCTGCCAGCACCACGATCGACGCTAGCGCGGGCGTGCACTCGCCCGAGCCTGCTCGGCGCAGCAGGTCGGTGAGTCGTCGAATGAATTGCGGAAAGCGGCCCAATGATCGAGTTCGATGGCCTGCCGCGCGCGCTCTCCCAGGGCGGCCATGGCGCGGCCCCAGGCACCATCGCACACCGCTTCGCTCCATGACTCGACGTGATGGAGCGCAGGCGTGAGCAGGTAGGGCGCGGACATGGCGATCAGCAGATGATCGAAGTCCCCGTGAGCTTGCCGCTCGAACCAACGCCAATCCGCCTCCGACAGCATCGAGCGTGCGCCCGGCGTGAGTACACGATTCGCCCGGCAATCCCGGCCGACAAGGCGGGTGCGGCCGAAGTCACGACAGATACTCCAACGCGGCCGATCCCCGTATCCGCGATCCGCTTCGCGAATGCGCGCAAGGCCGCTCCGCCATCGTCTGCGCTCCGAATGGCAGCGAGCAAACGCTTTCTTTTCCTCTCCTGTCGGACTGGCCTCGCGTGCGCTCGGCCTCGTTCTTCGAGCTTGGCCTGTAGCGCTGCTCCCGTTCGGCCCAGGCGGCCCTGGCTTCGGCCTTGAAGGCGTCCCTGGCGTTGTGCTTCATGGCGACAGGGCCCTTCTTGGCCACCTTGGCGGCCGCTTTGCCTTTTCCAAGCGAAC
>NZ_QAIM01000562.1:23315-24101 GCF_003061035.1 Acidovorax sp. HMWF018 | reverse complement strand
CTATGGCCACGACCCGCAGTACCCGGTGACCAGCAACTGGCCACACCTGGTGCAGCAGCTGGCCGACTTTGCAACGGTGCAGGTGCAGCGCCTGGGCCAGCCGGTGTTTCTGGTGGGACATTCGCTGGGCGGCTTTTTGAGCGTGATGGCCGCCGCCCGCCACCCCGGACTGGTGCGCGGGGTACTGCTGATCGACTCGCCCCTTATTGGCGGCTGGAAGGCCAACGTGGTCAGCGTGGCCAAGCGCACCCAGGTGGTGGGTTCGATATCGCCGGGCCGGGTGAGCCGCCAGCGGCGGTTCAGCTGGGCCAGCAACGAAAAGGCGCTGGAGCACTTTCGCAAGAAGAAGGCTTTTGCACGCTGGCACCCCGAGGTGTTGCACGATTACATCACCCACGGCCTGCAAGACCAGGACGGCAAGCGGGTGCTGGGCTTTGACCGCGCGGTGGAAACCGCCATCTACAACACCCTGCCGCACAACCTGGGCCGCCTGCTGAGCAAGCACCCGCTGCAGTGCCCGGCCGCCTTCATCGGCGGGCGCGATTCCGAAGAGATGAAGCAGGTCGGCATGGCCATGACGCTGCGTGTCACCGAGGGCCGCACCATGATGCTGGACGGCAGCCACCTGTTTCCCATGGAGCAGCCCGTGGCCACTGCAGCAGCCATTGAAGCAGCGCTGCTCAACCTGGCCATGCTCACGTCCCGCCAGACTTAAGTCGTACTGGCAGATCCCCGCGCAGGGTCGCCTGCGTTCCGCCTTACCACCAAATTCGGACCGCAAGGCGC
>NZ_QAIM01000562.1:404-23305 GCF_003061035.1 Acidovorax sp. HMWF018 | reverse complement strand
AAAAAACGCCCCACACCGCCCCCCGATCAGGGCAAACAGGGGACACACACGCCGCGCCAATCCCCTACACTGGCGAAATTGTTACAGCGTGATACACCCGACATGTCTGCACAGCCCCCGACGGCCGGGCGCCTGCCCGCGCTCAGCTTTGCCTTGCTGGCCGCCTTTGTCATCGCAACAGCGGTGCGCACCCACAATGACACCACCATCGCCATCGTCATCGCCTCGGTGCTGATGTTTGCCTGCTGCTGGACCAGTGCAGCGCATCTGCTGGGCACCCGCGCTGCCCTGCAGTTTGTGTTGATCGCGGTCAGCCTGGGCTGGTTTGCCGAACAGATGGGCTCCAGCCGGGGCTGGTTCTTCGGGCACTACACCTACACCGATGTGCTGGGCCCTCGTCTGCTGGACGTGCCACTGGTCATTCCGATGATGTGGTTTGCACTGACGTATGCGGGCTATGTGATCAGCAACCTCATCGTCTGGCAATCGGCGGTGGACGGCGCTCCCGGCCTGGGCAACGCCGCCATGCTGTCATTTCTGGCTGCCATGATCGTGACCGCGTTCGACCTGGGCGCAGACCCCTACTTTGTTTACACCCTCAAGGCGTGGATCATGGCCAAGACCGATGGGGCCTGGTTTGGCGAAACCGTGCAGGGCTTCTTCGGCTGGGTGTTCGTGGCCTTTGTGATCATCTTCAGCTTTCGCATGTCGGCGCGCCAGCTCCCCTTGCAACCCGCCAGCCCCTTCCTGCGGCGCCACGCCATGGTGCCGCTGACCATCTACGCGGCTGGCATGGTGTTCCAGATGATTCTGGGCAGCCCGGTGGAAATCCGGACCATTGCCGCCTTTGCCATGGGGATTCCGCTGCTCTGCGCGCTGGCGGGCTTCCAACGCTGGCGCGCACCGGGTAAGGTCGCGGCATGACCAGCAAGCCCCACAACCCTCTGCTGCCAGCTGCCGATCTGGCGCCCATGCAGCACCACGCCGACCCCTTGGCCGACGCTACGATTGCCAGGATCCTTGGGCCCTGGCCCCCCGGCGACGTCGCCGCCGACGCTCCGCAATGGGCGCACATCAACACGGTGAACCTGCTGTTCAGCCAGTGGACCGACAACGCGACGCTGGCCACCTGGCAGGCAACCGAAGGCCCGGTGCAGGTGGGGGATGGTGACAAGGCCGCCAAAGGCTATGTGACCGCCGAGATGGCCAAGGCGCTCAACGACTATGTACAGGCGGCGCAGGTGCTGCCGCCCTGGGCCGATGCCCGCAAGATCGAGCGCGCCGAAAAACTCTTCATGGACCACGGTGCGCTGTCTTGCATCCTGCTGTTCTGTGCCAGCCTGCCCGAGTGTTACGTGGTCCCGGACCTGTCGAGCGTGTTGCACACGACCGGCCAGCTGGAACAGAACACCGAATACCGCATCCGTTCCACGGCGGCCATGATCTTCCCGGTGATGCTGCACGGAGGCCTCAGCCCGCGGGGTGCCGGTGTGGCACAGGTGCTCAAGGTGCGGTTGATCCACGCCACGGTGCGCAATCTCATCCTGCACGGCAGCCCCGAACATGCCATCGCGCAATGGAAGGCCGGCGGAGACGGCCTGGTCGTGCCGCGCGCAGCCCCCGCTGGTGGTGGCCGGTCCGTGATGTACCAGACCCTGTATGCACGTGGCTGGAATCTGGCCGCCAAAGGTCTGCCCTGCAACCAGGAGGAGCTGGCCTATACGCTGCTGACCTTCGGCTACGTGTTCCTGCGCAGCATGCGTCGGCTGGGTCTCGGTCTGCCGCCCGGGGACGAAGAAGCGTACCTCCACGCCTGGAACGTGGTGGGTCACGTGCTTGGCATCGACCGCTCCCTGATGGTGGAAACGATGGCGCAGGGCGATGCACTGATGGCACTGATGCAGGCCCGTGGCCGCGCAGAGCCGGTCACCCCCGACCCGCGCCCGGCCCTGGGGCAGGCCCTGATGCAGACCATGGCCAACGCGCTGCCCTGGCGCATCGTCAAGCCCTTCCCACAGCTCATGACCCGCTACCTGTGCGGGCGAGAAACCGCCGAGGACCTGGGGTTGAACCAGCCCGTGCCCTGGCTGTCGGCCCTGCTGTTCTGGTGCGTTCTGCTGCTGGCCCGCGCCATCGATGCGGTGGTGGGTTTGCTGCTGCCGCGTTTTTCGATCGTGCGCATGCTCACGCGGGCGCTTGGCTACCACTTCATGAGCCGGGTGCTGATGAGCCAGACGCGCCCGCTGCAACTGCCCACCGAACTGCTCAACCAGGTGGACACCGTGGTGCACAGCTGGAGCGACGACCCCCATGCCCCCGGCTGGCTCAACCGCATCGAGGATCGGCTGACCACCTCTGGCAGCTGGAGCCGGGGCCTGGCTGGCAAGGCAAAGCCCGCGCAGGCGGGCCAGACAGGCCAGGCACAGCAAGCCACATCGCCCTAGCCACCACGCCAATGCAACCGCTGCCGCGCAACCTTCCGATGCTGGCCCGCTTGCGGTGCATGTGTTGCGGCGTGGCAACGTGGGTGCTGTGTCTGCTGGTACTCCTGGCTGCAACCTTGCCCCGGAGCGCACAGGCGGGCGAACCCTTGGTGCTCGCACAGGACAGGCCGCAGGTGGATGCCTGGGAGGCCATCACCCTCAAGGCCGACCCCACCTACGAGCTCTCGGTACAGGACATGCTGGACCGCCTGGACGAGTTCAAGACTCCAGCACGGAGCAACAACTCGCTGGGCGTACACAAGGCTGCCATGTGGCTGCATATCCCCCTGGTTGCGCCCGAGGCGCCGCGCACCCCGTGGGTGGTCAACATTGGCTACAGCTCGCTCAGGGCTGATTTGTACCTGGCCCGGGGTGGCAAGCTGCTCCAGCAGGCCCGAGCACGCCAGTCCGATCCAGCGCAGCTGGCTGGCCGCACGCCTGCGATGGCCTTCGACCTGCAGCCGGGGCAGCGTTACGACCTGCTGATACGGGTCCAGGCCACTGGCCCGCTGATTCTGCCCATCACGGTCAGCGAAATGCCCGTTCACCTGCGCCAGGCCCTACGCGAGCAGATGCTGCAGGGCCTGCTCAACGGGCTGGCCTTCTGCCTCTTCGCGTACAGCCTGATCCAGTGGGTCACTCAGCGTGATCGCATGTTCGGCTTTTATGCGTTGGTGGTACTGGGCAGTGCGGGCTTTTCGCTGCAGTTCTTTGGCGTCGGCCCGCAGTATCTGTGGCCCGATAACCCGTGGATGGACCGGTATTCGGGTCCGGCAGCAGGGCTGATGGCGCTGGCGGGATCGTTTCTGTTCCTGGGCCACACGCTGGCCGGCGACACCCCTGGCAGCCGGTATGCGCGCACCATGCGGGTGGGCGCGGCCGTCACCGCAGCGGTCTGTATCGCGTTGGTGGTGGGCTGGTTGACCGTGCCCCTTGCCATTGCCTTCATGAGTCTGGCGGGGGCCCTCCCCTCGCTCATCAGCCTGCCTGCCGCCATGGCGCGAGTGCGGCACAAGGACCCCATTGGCGCCACCCTGCTGGTGGCGTGGATCGCCTTTGGCGTGGCCGCCGGAACAATGGTGTGCCTGGTGCAAGGCTGGATTCCTGCCAATTTCTGGACACTGCACTCGTTCCAGATTGGCGCCACGCTGGACATGCTGCTGTTCTTCCGCGTGATGGGCCTGCGAGCCCGCGCGGCCCAGGCCCAGGCCCAGGAGGCCATGCGCGAGCGGGATCTGATGCAGTCACTGGCCAACACCGATCCACTCACCGGCCTGAGCAACCGGCGCGGCCTGCAGCACGCATTGCACGCCGCGCTGGCCCACTGTTCACCCCAAAGGCTGGTAGCGGTCTACTTGATGGACCTGGATGGGTTCAAGCCTGTCAATGACGCGCACGGCCACGATGTGGGCGACGACCTGCTGGTGGCCGTGGGCCACCGTCTGCTGGCCAATGTGCGGCACCAGACCGACCTGGTCGCTCGGCTCGGCGGCGACGAATTCATCATCATGGCCCGCGACCTGGCCACGCCCGAGCAGGCGGAGGACCTGGGCCGCTCGCTCCTGCGGGCCTTTGAGCACCCTTTTACGCTGAGCCATCTGCGCATCCAGGTGGGCCTGACCATCGGGTACGCGCTGGCCCCCCTCGACAGTGACGACCCGCAGGGCTTGCTGCGGCATGCAGACGCCGCGATGTACGCGGGCAAACAAGGCGGCAAGCACTCGGTGCGGCGCATCCCCGGCACGGCTGCACTGGCATGACGACGATGCAACGCAACGCCCTGCTCCCCAGTCGGCCGACACCCTGGCACCCCCTGCTGTGGCTGCTGGTACTGGCACTGTGGCAGGTGCTGGCCCTGCCCACTGCGCGGGCCGCTGAACCCGGCCCGCTCGTGCTGCCAGCCGATGCCCGCCCGGTGAACGTGTGGTCGGTGGCCACGTTGCTGGCCGACCCATCTTTGCAATGGGGCGTGCAAGACGCACTGGAACGCTTGCCTGACTTTGCAGAGCCCCCCTGCCGTGGCGGCAGCCTGGGTGTGCGCAAGGAGGCCATCTGGCTGCGCGTGCCGCTGATGTCGCGCGTGGCGTCGGGCAATGAATGGATCGTGAACATCGATTTTGCGGTGCTCAACGAAGTCGACATCTACCTGACCCAGCAAGGCCGGCTGATTCAGCACGCTGCGCTGGGCAACCTGCGCCCCTATTCCGAGCGCCCGCTGCGGGGCCGCACCCCAGCGATGACGCTGGACCTGGCGGCCGACACTCCCTATGAACTGCTGATCCGGGTACAAACCTCGGGCGCGATGATCGTGCCCATCACCCTGAGCAAGGCGCCCTACCTGGTGCACCGGTCGCTGCGTGAGCAGATGTTCCAGGGCGTGCTGGCCGGGCTGGCCCTGTGCCTGGTGGTCTACAGTTTCACCCAGTGGGTCAGCCAGCGCGAAAAGCTGTTCCTCTACTACTGCATGCTGGTGGTGGGCAGTGCCGGGTTCTCACTGCAGTTCTTCGGCGTTGGCACCCAGTTCCTCTGGAGCGACCGGCTCTGGATCGAAGTCCACGCAGCAGGGGCGGCGGGGCTGCTGGCCATTGCGGGCTCGTTCCTGTTCATGGGCCATGCGCTGATGGGCCACATGCCACACAGCAGGTTCCTGAGGGTGATGCAGGCGGGAGCAGTGCTGAGCCTGGTGCTGCTCGTGGCCTTCCTGGTCGATCTGATCAACACCCGGACCATCACCGCCATCATCAGCGTCCTGGGCCCCCTGCCCTCTCTCATCAGCCTGCCCATCGCCGTGGCACGGGCACGCCGGGGGGACTCCGTCAGCACCACGTTGCTCGCGGCCTGGGTTGCGTACTTCACGGCGGCCGTGACCATGGTGTGCCTGGTGCAAGGCCTGCTGCCGGTCAACTTCTGGACGCTGCACTCCTTCCAGCTCGGGGCGGCTGCCGACATGCTGCTGTTCCTGCGGGTGCTGGGCCAGCGCTCTGCCGCCTTGCGCTACGCGGCGGCCGAGGCGCTGCGCGAGCGTGACACCATGCGATCACTCGCCTACACCGACTCGCTGACAGGACTGTGCAACCGGCGCGGCATGCAGATGGCGCTGCAGTCGGCGCTGGCACAGGCCAAATCCCAACGCATGGTGGCCCTCTACCTGATGGACCTGGATGGGTTCAAACCGGTCAACGACACCTATGGCCACGATGTGGGCGATGACCTGCTGGTGGCTGTGGGCCACCGGCTGCAGGCCAATGTACGGCAGCACACCGACTTGGTAGCCCGCCTGGGCGGCGACGAATTCATCGTCATGGCACGAGAGCTGGCAACGCCTGAGCAAGCCCATGAATTGGGGCGTGCATTGCTGCATGCGTTTGAACAGCCATTCCGGCTGGGCCACCTGTCCATTCAGGTGGGCCTCACCATCGGCTACGCACTTGCACCGCTGGACAGCGACGATGCACAGCATCTGGTCCGGCTGGCGGATGCCGCCATGTATGCAGGCAAGGAGAGCGGCAAACACTGCATCCGTCGCAATCCGGGCGAACTGGCGCTGGCCTCATGACGTACACGCGCATGAGTGGGTTTGTGCATCGCACGGTTCTTGCCAACTGGTGGCGAGTGGCCTGCCTGCTGTCGGCACTGTGTCTTCTGCTGGCCGCCCTACCGACCAGTGCGCGGGCAGCCCCCCTCGATCTGCGGGATAACCTGCTTTCCATCGAGGCCTGGCCCGCCGTCACTGTGCTGCCAGACCCCTCCGGCACCCTGCTCGTGAATGATGTCCTTGCGGAGTGGTCACGCTTTCAGGCCCCACCTGGCACCAGCGGCACCCTGGGCGTGCGGGCCGAGCCGGTGTGGGTACGCATCCCGGTCACCGTGCCCGTGACATCCAACGGCCTGTGGGTGCTGGACATCGACTATCCCGTGCTGCAACGCATCGAGGTGTACCTGGCTGCAGACGGCCATGTGACCCAGCAGGCCACACTGGGCAGCCTGCAGCCTTACACCCAGCGCCCGCTGCGCAGCCGCACCCATGCACTGCCCGTGGCCATGTTGCCCGGACACACCTACGACCTGCTGCTGCGCGTGGAGACCCGGGGTGCAATGGTGCTGCCCATCACGCTGAACAAGCCCACCACCTGGCACAGCAAGGCTCTGAACGAGCAGATGCTGCAAGGCATTCTTACCGGGCTGGCGCTATGCCTGCTGATCTACAGCCTGGCGCAGTGGCTCAATCTGCGCGATGTGCTGTTCATACAGTACGCACTGCTCATTGCGGGGAGCCTGCTGTTTTCGCTGCACCTGTTCGGTCTGGGCACGCAGTACCTGTGGCGCGATATGCCGTGGGTGGAGTTGCATGCAGCCAGTCTGGCTGCGCTCACGGCCACCTGCGGCTCCTTTCTCTTCATCAGCCAGGCCTTGGCGGGTGACCGACCCCGCAGCTGGCTGCTGCGCAGCATGCGTGGCGGCGCGGTGCTGTGCGTGGTGCTGGCGGCGCTGTATGCCCTCGACCTGCTCAGCACCCGAGCAGTGACAGGCATCGTCAGCATCCTGGGGCTGGTGCCAGCGCTCATGGGCATTCCGGGGGCGGTGCGCCGCGCAAGGCTGGGCGACCCGGTGGGCTCCACCCTGCTGCTCGCCTGGTTGTTGTATTTTTTGGCCACCGCCACGGTCATTGGCGTGATCCAGGGTTGGGTGCCGGTGAACTTCTGGACCTTGCACTCGTTCCAGTTTGGCGCCACGCTGGACATGCTGCTGTTCATGCGTGTGCTGGGCTTGCGCACCAAGGCATTGCGGCTGGAGGCGCTGGACGCCAACCGCGAGCGCGACGTGATGCGCTCACTCGCCCACACCGATCCGCTCACCGGCCTGCCCAACCGGCGCGGGCTCAATATCTCGCTCGCATCGGCCCTGTCGCGCTGTAGCGCAGAAAAAATGCTGGCTGTGTACGTGATGGACCTCGACGGATTCAAACCCGTCAACGATCAGCATGGCCACGACGTGGGCGACGAGCTGCTCGTGGCCGTGACCCGGCGCCTGCAAGGCCATGTGCGCCAAAGTGACCTGGTGGCTCGCCTGGGTGGCGACGAGTTCGTGGTGATGGCTGGACAGCTGCACAGCCTGCAGCAGGCGCAAGAGCTGGGCCACAAGCTGCTGGATGCATTCCGCTCACCGTTTTCGCTGAACACCGTGCAGGTGGAGATCGGTCTGACCATTGGGTATGCCATCGCGCCGCACGACAGCACCGACGCCATTGGCCTGCTCAAGCTGGCCGATGCCGCCATGTACAGCGGCAAACAGGGCGGCAAGTTCTGCCTGCGGCGCAACACGGGCGACCTCGCGCTGTCCTCGTCCTGAGATCGTTTTCACGATCCGGAGGTGGCTGCCCAGCAGCGGGCTGAAAGACACGCCTGCCATTTCCCTCTGGTCAAAGCGCTCCTGCTCCGGTACACCCGGGGCTTCGCAACTTCCTGAAGGATCGCTCGCCATGGCCCATCGCAAAAGTTCGGCCCGCCTTGCCAAAGACGTACGCGTCGCGCACTTTTTATCTTTGGCGGCAAAACAGCCGGCGTTGGGCACTGCGCAGGCCAGCACGCCGGTGCTCACATGGGAGGCGGTGGCTGCTCTGGAGGCGCGCATCGTAGGGCGCATCGTGCTGCCCTCCAGCCCCGACTACAACGCAGCGCGGCAGGAGTCAAACCCAGCCTTCCAGTCGTATCCGGAGATCATCGTCTTTTGCGCCTGCGAGAACGATGTGCTGGAGTGCCTGGCCGTAGCCCGCACCTATGGGGTGTGGGTGGCCGTGCGCTGCGGCGGTCACAGCACTGCGGGCTACTCGGTCAACAGCGGCATGGTGGTGGACCTGAGCGACTTGCAGGGCGTGGTGCTGGACCCTGCACGCGAACGCGTGCACGTGCTGCCAGGCACCGACTTTGACCACTTTAACGGCGCCATGAACCACACCGGCTGGCACGTGCCCACGGGCGCCTGTGGCAGCGTGTGCGTGGGGGGCTTTGTACAAGGTGGCGGCTACGGCTACACATCGCGCGCGTTCGGCATCCAGAGTGACCTGGTCGATTCCTTCCGTGTGGCGCTGGCCGACGGCACCATCGTCACCGCCAGCGCGCAGGAGCATTCCGACCTTTACTGGGCCCTGCGCGGCGGCACGGGCGGCAACTTTGGCGTGGTGCTGCAGGTGACCTACCGCATGCAGCGGCTGGACCAGGTCTGGGCCTGGGCCATCAGCTGGGACGCCATGCACGCGGCCCAGGTGCTCACGCTGATGCAGGCCGGCTACATGAAGACCGGCGCGCCCGACACATTGGGCTACATGATGAACCTGGGCTTCCAGAACGGTGTGCCGGTGTACATGGTGCAGGGCATGTTCTGCGGCAGCCGCGAGGACGGGCTGGCAGCCATTGCACCGCTGATGGCCATCCCCAGCGCGCAGCTGCTGGTGGACAAGACCGGCACCTATCCCGACATGAACGTGTGGCTGGAAGACCACCCCTACACCCTGCCCGACAACCTGCCGGACGGGATCGCCGAAACCAAGGCCAGCGGATACATCAACACCCGGCTCTCGCCCGCCGACTGGCAGCGCATCATCGACTACTTCAAGACTTCGCCCAACCCCTGGTCGCTGGCCTATCTGGAGCCCTATGGCGGCGCCATCAACCGCTACCCGGTGGCCGACAGTGCCTTTGTGCATCGCAATCTAGACGCCGACCTGGTGGTGGATGTGTTCTGGCGCAACCCGGCGGAGCGCGCCCAGATGGAAGCCTGGCTCGACGGCTTTATGCAGCTCGTGCGGCCCTTCCTGAACGGCCACGTGTACCAGAACTACCCGGATGCGCGGCTGGTCGACTTTGCCTCCGCCTACTGGGGCCCGGCCTACCCGCAGCTTCAGCGGATCAAGGCGGCCTACGACCCCGACAATTTCTTCCACTTCCAGCAAAGCATCCGGCTGCCGTAACGCAGTGATGCCCCTGCCCCGTGGGGGCACGGTAAGAGGCCCGGTAGATCAGGCCGTCTGCGCGTAATGCAGGCGGCCCTTGCCTGCCCGCTTCGCTGCGTACATGGCCTGGTCGGCACGGTTCATCAGCGCGTCGATGTCTCCCTCCAGCGGAGGGTACACCGCCACACCAATGCTGGCGCCAATGCGCAGCTCGCGCCCGTCCACCGTCATGCCCTGGTGCAGGGCGTCGATGATGCGGTGGCCGATGGTATCGGTGACCTCACGCGTCACCTCGTGGTCCAGCATCACCAGAAACTCATCACCGCCCAGACGCGCCATGGTGTCGCCCGCGCGCACCGTGCTGGCGATGCGCTGGGCCACGATGCGCAGCACCTCGTCGCCCGCGCGGTGGCCTTCGGCGTCATTCACGTGCTTGAAACCGTCCAGGTCAATGAACAACAGCGCCACCGACCCCTCGGTGTGCCGCGCATGCAGCAGCGACTGCTCCAGCCGCCCCTGGAACGCGGCCCGGTTGAGCAGCCCGGTCAGTGAGTCGTGGTTGGCCAGGTAGTGCTGCTGCCGCGCGATCTGGATCTTGGCGGAAACATCCTGAACCAGCGCCATGATGGAGGTCACCTGGCCGTCTGCGTCGGTCAGGGCAGAGTTGAACCACTCGCAGTGCACCTCTGTGCCATCGCTGCGCACAAAACAGGTTTCGGCCCGGTTCTGGGACTCCTGGCCGGACTGCAGCCGCTGCAGCGCCTGCTGCAGGCTGTCGTCCATCGAGGCAGGTGCCAGCAGGTCCGTCAGCAGCCGCCCTTCCAGTCCCGCCACATGCAGCCATCCCAGCAGCTGCACCGCGCGCTGCGAGCAATGCAGCAGCTGCAGCTGGTGGTCCATCTCCACCACGGCCAGGGGGCTGTTCTCCATGTGGGAGGACAGGCGCTGGTTGGCCGCGCGCAGCGCATTCATGGTGACCTGCAGCTCGTGCACGTCCAGCGCCGTGGTGATGAAACCGTCAATCGCGCCTTGCGGGTTGTGCCAGGGCGTCAGGCAGATGGTGCGCCACTCGTCAAAGCCGTAGGGCGTGCGCAGCATGCGCTGGTACTGCACCCGCTCGCCGCTGAGCACGCGGTTCACAAACGGCATGAACCGGGCGCAGTCCTGCTCGCCATAGACCTCCACCAGTGTCTTGCCGACCAGTTCCTCCGGCACCGTGCCGAACCAGCGCGCGTATTCGTCGTTCACATAGATCATCGACAGGCTGCGGTCGATCACAGCCATGGTGGCGCCTGCGCTGCGAGTGATTACATCAAGCAGGTCCGCCTTGGACCACACCTTTTGGCGGGCGGTCTCCGGGTGCGAGGACAACTCGGGCGCTTCTGGCGTCATGCGGCAATACCCCAGTGGGGGAAAGGATCAGCGGAGGGGCAGCTTCACACACCACGACAGGGTGATGGCACGGGGTGCGGCCGCCTGGGCGTAACTGTCTGTGAGCGGCAGCTTAGCACTTTCGCCAGGCACAACCGCTCCCGTTGAACCCTTGCTACAGCGGATGCGCCTAGCGGCAGCACCGGTAGGCCAGCCCCACGGAGACCGAATAGCCCACCGGCTGCACGGTCAAGGGGCTGCGGCGCGCATCGCCCTGCAGCTGCGACACGCGGGCCGCGCCCAGCACCACCCAGTGCCGGTTGAGCGCCGTCATGACCTCCACCCCGGCATCTACGCTGTACAGCCCGCCGCGTGGCTCGAACGCA
Source organism: Acidovorax sp. HMWF018 (assembly GCF_003061035.1). NCBI lineage: Bacteria > Pseudomonadati > Pseudomonadota > Betaproteobacteria > Burkholderiales > Comamonadaceae > Acidovorax > Acidovorax sp. HMWF018. The sequence continues at coordinate 12,116 of NZ_QAIM01000562.1, read as the reverse complement.
GGCAAGGGGCTGCTGCCACCGGCCGGCACCCCAAAATGCCCCCGCACGTAGGTGCGGTCCCCAAAACTCGCGCCCGCCCCGAAGCTGACCTTGGTCTGCTCCGTCACGGGCCAGGTGTAGCCAATGCTGGTAGACCATTGCGCGCCACCATCGCGGCCCAGGATGTCTTGCGAAACCCCGGCCCCCACGGCCCAGCGGTCGGTGAGGGCATAGCCCGCGCTGATCCGTGCCCGCAGGGTGGACCGCACTGACGGCAACCCCACCAGGATGGGGGCATCCGACCCGTCACGGCCCTTGTCAATGCGCAGGGCTGCACTCAGGCTGAAGCGGTCGCTCTGCGCCAGCGTGGCGCTGGCGCCGGACTCGCGGGGCCCCAGGCCGTGGCCCATGAAGGCGCTGCCGCGCGAAGTGCTCAGGCGAAACCGGCCGTACTCGATGGCCCAGGCGGGCCGCAGGCTGTTCTTGCGGCCATCGCCCCCGGCGTAGTCGGGGCTGCTGCCCACGATGGCACCAATCGCGTAGTTGAATTTGGGCGCTGCGGCCTGCTGGCTCTCTGCCTTGTCGGACACCGTGGTTTCGGTGCTGGCCGCCTCTGGCAAGCCCTGGGCGCCCACCCAGGGGCTGACCGACAAGCCGGCGAGCGCCAGCGCCCGCAAGGAAATCAAGGGAAAGGAGACCCGACCGGTAGTGAAACGCATGGCCTGATTATCAGTCGGCCCACTGCACCCAGCCGGTCCACGCGGTCACCAGAACGATGACGCCGAACACGATGCGGTAGTAGGCAAACGGCACAAAACTGTGACTGCTGATGTAACGCAACAACCAGCGCACACACAGCCACGCGCTGAGGAAGGAGAACACCAGCCCCGTGGCAAACAGCGGAATGTCGGCCGCCGACAGCAGCGCGCGCTCTTTGTACAGGCTGTATACCCCGGCGCCAATCAACGTGGGGATGGCCAGGAAGAACGAAAAGTCCGTCGCCGCCTGGCGCGACAGGCCCAGCAGCATGCCTCCGATGATGGTCGCGCCGCTGCGGCTGGTGCCAGGAATCATGGCCAGGCACTGCACCAGGCCGACCTTGATGGCATCGAGCGGCGTCATTGCATCCACGCTGTGGATGCGGGTGGCCGAGGGCGGCCGCCGCTCGGCCCACAGGATGATGAAGCCACCAATGATGAAGGTGCTGGCCACGACCACCGGTGTGAACAGGTGTGCCTTGATGGCCTTGCCAAACAGCAGCCCCAGCACCACGGCAGGCACGAAGGCGATGAACACGTTGAGCGCAAACCGCTGAGCCTGGCGCTCGGTGGGCAAGGCGACCAGCGTGGAGCGGATCTTGGCCCAGTACACCAGGATCACCGCAAAAATGGCGCCCGTCTGGATGGCAATGTCAAACACCTTGGCCTTGGCATCGTCAAACCCCAGCAGTGACCCGGCCAGGATCAGGTGCCCAGTGGAAGAGATGGGCAAAAACTCCGTCAACCCCTCGACGACCCCCATGATGGCGGCCTTGACCAGCAATACAACGTCCACGCGCACTCCTTGCAAATAGGTGCGGGATTATCCGCCGTGGGCTCCAGCCCCCTGGCAAAACGCCCGCCGCGTTGCTTCTGGCGGCCCAATCCGCCCACCACTCACTCCGCGTGGCGGCATTTCACGCCCGGTGGGCTGCATTTCGTCGCAGGGCTGTGGCGCCCTGGGAAGGGCATCGGCACAGTTCGTTCCATCGAACCCGCCAGGAGCCCCGCCATGCAAATCACCCCCGTCATCGCCATCCATCTTGCAGCCGCGCTGGCGGCCGTTGCCATCGGCCCCATTGCCCTGTGGGCCCGCCAAGGGGCCACGCAGCGCCCCCGCCTGCACCGCGCGGCCGGCTACGCCTGGGTCACGCTGATGATTGCCACCGCCGTGTCAGCCCTCTTCATCACCGGCGGCCCCGGCCCGCGCTGGGGCAGCTTCGGTCTGATTCACCTGCTGATCCCCGTCACCCTGGGCATGTTGGCCATGGCCTTTGTGTTCCTCGCCCGCCGCAACATCGTCGGCCACCGCAAGATGATGCAACGCACCTACATCGGCGCCTGTGTGGTGGCTGGCGGCTTCACGCTGCTGCCCGACCGTTTTCTGGGCCACACGGTCTGGTCCGCACTCGGACTGATCTGACCCCCCCCCTCCATTCATTGTTTACAACAGGACGACCACCATGCTGCTCAACCTCCTTGTCCAACAACCCCAGATGCTGGGTCGCATCATCGAAAACACGCCCTACTGGGTCTGGGCCCTGCTGGCCGGTCTGCTCTGGCTGGGCGGCAGCCAGCTGCTGGCCCGCAACGTGAGTCTGGTGCGGGCCATGGTCATGCCGGTGGCGATGACCGGCCTGTCGGTGTACGGCATCGCCTCGGCCTTTGGCGCTGCGGGCCAGGCCCTGCTGCCGGTGGGCGCCTGGCTGGCCGCCGCCGTGCTGATTGCCGGCGTGGCGCTGTGGCTGCAACCAGCGGCGCCCCAGGGCACGCTGTACGAAAGCAAGTCGCGCTGCTTCTACATTCCCGGCAGCGCCATGCCGCTGGCCCTGATCCTGGGCATCTTTCTCACCAAATACCTCGTGGGGGTGGAACTGGCCCTGCAACCCGCCCTGGCCCGTGACAGCGGCTTTGCACTGCAGATCGCTGCGCTGTATGGCGTGTTCAACGGACTGTTTGCGGCCCGCGCGCTGCGGCTGTGGAAGCTGGTGCAACGCAGCGCCCCCTTGGCCACATCACCCGCCACCGCCTGAGCCCCCGTAACGATCCCTCAGCACAGGAGCACCCCATGCGCAACCACACCTTCACTACCGATCCCCTCGAACGTCTGGCACGCCGCCGTGCCGGGGCCAAAATGGGCTGGTACATCCATGCCAGCGTGTACCTGCTCGTCAACCTGCTGCTGGTCGCACTGTCGGTGGGCAGCGGGCGGCACTGGGCGGTGTTCCCGGCGCTGGGCTGGGGCATCGGCCTGGCCATCCATGGCGTGGTGGTGTTCGTTCTTGCGGGTGGCAGCGACCTGCACGAGCGCATGGTGCAGGCGGAACGCGACCGACTGGCTGCTGCGCAAAACCCCCGCTGATCGGCTGATGATGACTCATCCCAACAAAAACACGGCCATGACAAAAACCTGGATGGCCTGGTGCCTGGCCTTGCTGGCCGCAGCCGTCATCACAGCCAGCCCCGCCCATGCAGGCGTGGGTCTCACAGAGTTGCCCGGGCAACAGGGCGACGGCCCCGTCACGGTGTTCTATCCGGCACAGGAGGCCGACCAGCCCGTGCAGCGCGGCCCTTTTGCGCTGCAGCTGGCCTGGCAGGGCACACCCGTGGCGGGCAACGGCCGTCTGGTGGTGGTGTCGCACGGCTCGGGCGGCAGCCCCTGGGTGCACACCGACCTGGCCCGTGCGCTGGTGCAGGCCGGGTTCGTGGTGGCTCTGCCAGAGCATGCGGGCGACAACTACAAAGACCACTCCACCCCCGGCCCGGAGAGCTGGAAGCACCGCCCCGCCGAGGTCTCCCGCGCGGTGGATGCCGTCGCACAGGATGCGCGCCTGGCGCCGCTGCTGGCGCTGGACAAGGTGGGCGTGTTCGGTGGTTCGGCCGGAGGCCACACCGCCCTGGTGTTTGCCGGGGGGCAATGGTCTCCCGCCCGCTTCAAGCAGCACTGCGAAGCCCATCTGGCGGAGGATTTTTCGTCCTGCGTCGGCTTCACCACCCGCCTGCACGGCAACTGGCTGGACAGCATCAAGAAGGCCGTGGCCATCACCATCATCCGCCACCGCTTTGGCGACGAGACGCTGTATGCACACACCGACCCGCGCGTGGCGGCCACGGTGGCCGTGGTGCCGTTTGCGGCCGACTTCGACATGGACAGCCTGACTACCCCCCGCATCGCGCTGGGGCTCATCACTGCGGGCAAGGACGTCAACCAGATTCCACGCTTTCACAGCAGCGCCGTGCTGGCCGCGTGCCAGGACCGCTGCACGCACATTGCCGACCTCCAGGACGGCAGCCACGGCATCATGCTGTCGCCCATGCCACCGCTGGACCGCATGAACGACCTGACCCGCGCGCTGCTGGGCGACCCGCCCGGCTTTGACCGCAGCGTGCTGCCGCAGGTGGACGCAAGCACCGTGGCATTCTTTGCCAAGCACCTGCAGCCGCTCAAGCCGGTCTCACTCACGCCACGCCCATGACAGCACCCGTGCGGACGCGTTGCTGCGCCCATTGAGCCGCCTAGAATGCAAAGCTCCATGCCCATGACACCCGAAGACCTCGACCAACTCGCCCGCCGCCGCGCCAACGCCAAGCTGGGCTGGTACCTGCATGCGATGGCCTTCGTGCTGGTCAACGCCCTCATCTTTGCCATGTCGCGCTATGCGTTTGGCACACGCCCGTGGTCGGTGTACCCGCTGCTGGGCTGGGGGCTGGGGCTGGTGCTGCATGGGGTGTCGGTGTTTCTGCTGGGCTCCGGCAGCGGCCTGCGCGAGCGCATGGTGCAGCGCGAGCGCGAGGCCCTGCAGCGCCGCCAAGACCGGCCATGAAGCTGCGCCACGAGTTCAACGGGGTCAGCAAGCTGCGACACTACCTGCAGGTGGTGGCCTTCACACTGGTCGTGGCCACCATCCAGTGCACATTCATGCCCGACAAGCCCTATGGGCCACCCGTGGTGTATTCGGTGCTGATCGGCACCTTCACCTGGGCCATCATCGACCTGGGGCGGGAGTTGATACCGTCCGCCGCGGAAACGGGCTGGCCACACGGCTGGCAGGGCATTGCGCTGGTCCTGGTGGGCATTGTCGTGGGTTACCTGGCGGGCACCTTGCTGGCCGACGCGCTGTGCGTGCACTACTTTCACTTCTACCCGCCGGGGGCGTTGATCTCCGGTGCAGACCAGCGCACGTCCATCCTCATCACGGCCATTGCCGGGCTGGTGGGCACGTTCTACTTCTACGCCGTCAACAAGTCGGCCTACTTGGAGAGCAAGATGGCCGAGGCGCGCATGCACGCCAGCGAATCGCGCCTGAAGCTGTTGGAGACCCAGCTGGAACCTCACATGCTGTTCAACACCCTGGCCAACCTGCGCGTGCTCATAGGCACCGACCCGTCCCGGGCGCAGCACATGCTGGACCGCATGATTGCCTACCTGCGCGCCACGCTCAGCGCATCGCGCAGCACCCAGCACCCGCTGGCGCTGGAGTTTGAGCGCCTGCGCGACTACCTGGAGCTGATGGCCGTGCGCATGGGCCCACGCATGGCCTACACACTGGACCTGCCCGACACGCTGCGCGACGTGCCCGTGCCACCGCTGCTGCTGCAGCCGCTGGTGGAAAACGCCATCCGCCACGGGCTGGAGCCCCAGGTGGAAGGCGGCCACATCACCGTGCGTGCAAGCACCCAGGCAAGCCCCCAAGGCCTGTTGCTGGTCATCGAGGTACAAGACACCGGAGCGGGCCTTCCCGCCACCCTGCCCGTGCCAGGCCCCGGCCAGAGCTTTGGCCTGGCCCAGGTGCGCGAGCGTCTGGCCACGCTGCACGGTGCTGCAGGCGCTCTTGAATTGATAGCAATAGAGCCAAATGGCACTAGCGCTACCGTCACTTTTCCCTTGAAATCTGCCGCCACACCATGACAGAGCGAGCCCCGCGTGCCCTGATTGCCGAAGACGAACCGCTGCTGGCCGCTGCCCTGCAGCAAGACCTGGCCCGCGCATGGCCAGAGCTGCAAGTGGTGGCCCTGGTGGGAGACGGCCGCTCGGCGGTGCGGCAGGCGCTGGACTTGCGGCCCGACGTGCTGTTCTTCGACATCCGCATGCCCGGCCAGAGCGGCATCGAGGCGGCGGCCGAACTGGCCGACGCATGGACGGATGACCTGCCCTTTCCGGCGCTGGTGTTTGCCACGGCCTACGACCAGTACGCCGTGCAGGCGTTTGAAGCGCAGGCGGTGGACTACCTGCTCAAACCCATCCAGGCCGATCGGCTGGCGCGCACCGTGGCCAAGGTGCAGGGCCTGCTGGCCCAGCGTGTCTCAGCCGTTGCAGCAACCGGTGCACCACCCGCTGCACCTTCGGCGGCGTTGCCCTCACCCGAACTCGAAGCCACCATGGCCCAGCTGCGCGCGCTGCTGGGCGCTCCCGGCGTGGGCACTGCATCCGCCGCCGCGCCTGCCACCGCCGCAACGCGGCTGAGCGTGATCCAGGCCAGCCATGGCACGCAGATCCACATGGTGCCGGTGGCGGACGTTGTGTACTTCGAGGCGGCCGACAAGTACGTGCGCGTGCTCACGGCCGAGCGTGAATACCTGATCCGCACTGCGCTCAAGGAGCTGATCGAGCAGCTCGACCCGCAGGAGTTCTGGCAGGTGCACCGCAGCACCCTGGTGCGCGCCACGGCCATTGCCACCGTCACGCGCGACGAGGCGGGCAAGCAGCACATCAGCCTGCGCGGGCGGCCCGAGCGGCTGCCGGTGAGCCGCCTCTACGCGCACCTGTTCAAGGCGATGTAGCTGCGCCCTCAGTTCAAGCGGGCGGCAGCGCCTCCCAGCGCCCCGCCACATTCTTCAGCAGCGCATTCACCGCCGTCAGGCGGCGGCTCTTCACGTCGATCAGGCTGCGCTGTGACGACAGCACGGTGGTCTGGGCCGCCAGCACATTCAGGTAACCCACGGTGCCCGCACGGTACTGGTTCTCCACCACGTCCAGCGCACGCTGCGCAGCGGCGGTGGCCTCGCGCTGCAGCTGCTCCTCCTGCGCCAGCGCAGCGGCGGCCGTGAGGTTGTCCTCCACCTCCTGCAGCGCGGTCAACACCGTCTGGCGGTAGGCGGCCGTGACCTGCGCGTGGTTGGCGCGAGCGGTCTCTACCGCAGCACTGCGCGCGCCGCCATCAAAAATCGACGCCGCCAGCGCAGGCCCCAGCGACCAGAACAGGTTGGGCGCGCTGAACAGGTCGGCCAGGGGTGATCCCCGGAAGCCCCCCGCTGCCGACAGCGTGAGCGTGGGGAAATACGCCGCGCGCGCCACGCCGATCTGCGCGTTGGCCGCCGCCACGCGGCGTTCTGCAGCGGCAATATCGGGGCGGCGCTGCAGCAGGTCGGACGGCAAGGCCTGGGGCACGTCGGCCGGTGCGGGCAACGTGGCCGTGGGCTCCAGCGCAAAGGCGGCAGGCGCCTGCCCCAGCAGCGCCGCCAGCGCGTGCTCCAGCTGGCTGCGCGTGGTTTGGGCCTCCAGCAGCTGCACCTGGGTGGACTTGTACTGCGCCTCGGCCTGCGCCACATCGGCGCTGGACGCCACACCGGCCGCCTGGCGGTTGCGCGTCAGCTCCCAGCTGCGGTCGTAGGCCTTGAGCGTCTCGCCCAGCAGCGCAGCCTGGGCCTCGGCCGCGCGCAGCGAAAAATATGTCTGCGCCACGGCAGCCTGCAGCGACAGGCGCGCAGCGGCCAGGTCGTCGGCGCTGGCCTGGGCGCTGGCCTGCGCCGCACTCACCCCGGCGGAGATGCGCCCCCACAGGTCCAGCTCCCAGCTGGCAGACAGGCCCAGCGAATGGCTGGTGCTGATGCGGGCGGTGCTGCTGCCATCCCCCTGATTGCTCAGTTGCGTGCCGCTGCGCGCGCGGCTGCTGCTGGCATTGGCCCCCACGGTGGGCAAGGCGGCCGCGCCACTGCTGGTCACGGCCGCCTGGGCCGCACGCAGGCGGGCAGCGCTCTGCGCCAGGGTGGGGCTGTTGGCCTCGGCCTGCTGCTGCAAGCGGTCCAGCACAGCGTCGCCGTACACGGTCCACCAAGTCTCGGGCAAGGCGGTGGAGGCCTGTGGCTGCGCGGGCTTCCAGATGCCCTGGGCCTGGGCGGCGGCCTGCTCTTTGTAAGCGGCAGGAATGTCCATGGTGGGCCGCTCGTACGGCGGCGTCTGCGCGCAGCCCGCCAGCCACAGGCCGCTGGCCACGAGCGCAGGCCAGGCGACCCGACGTGAAAAAGTGAAAGAGGTCATCCGTCGTTTCCTTGCAATACCACCGGGGCCGCAGGCGCGGCGCCCGCTGGCTTGCGGCGCCGCCCCACCGCGCGCAGCACGCGCGCACGCAGCCGGTCGAGCGCCACATACACCACCGGCGTGGTGTAGAGCGTGAGCCACTGGCTTACCAGCAGGCCGCCCACAATCGCAATGCCCAGCGGCTGGCGCAGCTCGGCACCATCGCCCCGCCCCAGGGCCAGTGGCAGGGCCCCAAAGATGGCGGCCACGGTGGTCATCAAAATGGGGCGCAACCGCAGGTTGCATGCGCGGTAGATGGCCTGCGCGGCTGTGACGGGCGCCCGGCCCGGCTGGCCCTGCTGGCGTTGCCGCGTGAGGGCAAAGTCAATCATCATGATCGCGTTCTTCTTCACGATGCCGATCAGCAGGATCACGCCAATGAGTGCGATGAGCGAGAACTCGGTCTTGAACAGCATGAGCGCCAGTAACGCGCCTACCCCCGCAGACGGCAGCGTGGACAGGATGGTGATGGGGTGCACCAGGCTCTCGTACAACATGCCCAGCACCAGGTAGATGGTGATGATGGCTGCCAGGATCAGCAACGGCTGACCCGCCAGCGCGTCCTGGAACGCCCCTGCCGTGCCGCTGAACGAGCCACGCACCGACACCGGCACGCCCAGCTCGGCCACCGCGTTGTTCACCGCCTCGGTGGCCTGCGACAGCGACACCCCCGGCGCCAGGCTGAAGCTGATGCTGCTGGCGGGTGTGCCCCGGTCGTGGTTGACCGACAGCGGTGTGTTGGTAGTGGTGATGCGCGCAAACGCCGTGAGCGGAATCTGCTGCCCCTGGCTGTTGACGAAAAAGAAGCCGCGCAGCGTCTCGGGGTTCTGCAGGTAGCGCGGCGCGGCCTCCATGACCACGCGGTACTGGTTGAGCGGGTTGTAGATCACGCCCACCTGGCGCTGGCCGAAGGCGTTGTTGAGTGTGGCGTCGATCTGCGCCATGGTCAGGCCCATCCGGGTCACGGCATCGCGGTCGATGACCAGCGAGGTCTGCAGGCCAAAGTCCTGCACGTCGCTGTTCACGTCCTCCAGCTCGGGCAGCTGGCTCAGCACCTGGCGGATGCGTGGCTCCCAGGTGCGCAGGTCGCCAATGTCGTCGGCCTGCAGGGTGTAGTCGAACGAGGCACCGCTCTGCCGCCCGCCAATGCGGATGTCGCGCTGCGGCACCATGAAAAGGCGCGCGCCCGGCTCGTTCTTGAGTTGCTCGCGCAGCCGCGTTATCACGGCCTCCGAACTCTCCTGCCCGGGCCCGCGCTTGAGGGTCATGAACATCTGCGCCGCATTACGCTGCCAGCCCCCCGTGAAGCCGGTCACATGCTCCACGGCCGGGTCGGCCTGCACGATGGACAGGAAACGCTGAAGCCGCTGCTCCATGGCCTGGTAGGACGTGGCCTGGTCGGCCCGAATGAAGCCCGAGATGCGCCCGGTGTCCTGCTCGGGCATGAAGCCCTTGTCGATGGCGGTGTAGAGGTACACGTTGAGCCCCACCACACACACCAGTGCCAGCAGGGCCACGGGCTGGTGGCGCAGGCACCAGGCCAGGCTGCGGCGGTACAGGCGCATGCCCCGCACCTGCATACGATCCACCCAGCGACCGATCCGATGGCTGAAGGCCGCAGCCCAGCCCCTGCGCCGCGCCGTTGCCGGACTGTGAGGCTTGAGCAGCGCGGCGCACATCATGGGCGTGGTGGTGAGCGACACCACCATCGACACCAGGATGGCCGAGGACATGACGATGGCGAACTCGCGGAAAAACCGCCCCACGATGCCGCCCATGAACAGGATGGGCACGAACACCGCAATCAGCGAGATGCTCATCGACACCACGGTGAAGCCAATCTCGCGCGCACCGTCGAGCGACGCCCGCAGCGCGGTCTTGCCCCGCTCCATGTGGCGCATGATGTTCTCCAGCACCACGATGGCGTCGTCCACCACAAAGCCCGTGGCCACCGTGAGCGCCATGAGCGAGAGGTTGTCGAGCGTGTAGCCTGCCAGGTACATCACACCAAACGTGCCTGCCAGCGACACCGGCACCGCCACGCTGGGGATGAGCGTGGCACGCCCGTTGCGCAAGAACAGGAACACCACCAGCACCACCAGCGCCACGGCGATCAGCAGCGCGCGCTCCACCTCCTTGACGGAAGCCCGCAGCGTGGGTGTGCGGTCGGACACCACCTCGATGTCGATGGCCGCCGGAATGGAGGCCTGCAGCGCGGGCAGCAGCGATCGCACGCGCTCCACGGCTTCGAGGATGTTGGCGCCGGGCTGCTTGTACACCTGCAGCAGTACCGCCGGCTTGCCATTGGCCACGCCGAAGTTGCGCACGTCCTGCACCGAGTCCACCACGTCGGCCACGTCCTGCAGGCGCACGGCCTGCCCGTTCTTCCAGCGCAGCACCAGTGGGGCGTAGTCGGCCGCCACACGGGCCTGGTCGTTGGTGGCCACCTGCCAGTAGTGGTCCTCGCGCTCCACCGCGCCCAGCGGGCGGTTGGCGTTGGTGCTGACGATGGCACTGCGCACCTGTTCCAGCGAGATGCCGTTGGACGCGAGCCGCACCGGGTCCAGCTCCACCCGCACGGCGGGCAGCGCGCCGCCGCTCACCGTGGCTTGGCCCACGCCCTCGACCTGCGAGAGCTTTTGCGCCAGCACGGTAGAGGCCGCGTCGTACATCTGCCCGCGTGTGAGCAGGTCCGACGTGAGCGCCAGGATCATGATGGGCGAGTCGGCCGGGTTGACCTTGCGGTAGGTCGGGTTGCTGGGCATGCCCGTGGGCAGCAGCGTGCGCGCAGCGTTGATGGCGGCCTGCACATCGCGCGCGGCGCTGTCCACGTTGCGGTCCAGGTCGAACTGCAGCGTGATGGAGGTGCTGCCCAGGATAGAGCGCGAAGTGATCTCGGTCACGCCCGCAATGGCGCCCAGCGACCGCTCCAGCGGCGTAGCGACGGTGGCGGCCATGGTGTCGGGGCTGGCCCCGGGAAGGCTGGCGCTGACCGAGATGGTGGGGTAGTCCACCTGCGGCAGCGGCGCCACGGGCAGCAGGAAGAACGACACCGCACCCGCCAGGGCCAGGCCCAGGGTGAGGAGCATGGTGCCGATGGGGCGGTGGATGAAAGGGGTGGAGAGGCTCATGGGTGGGCTCTCCGGGTGGTTTTTTGGTGTTTTTGGCTGGATGCGCTAGTACTTATTGGACTTTTTGCTATCACTAACGTAGCACGCGGTGTGCCCGTGCGGAGGGCGGAGGCCGGGAGTCGCCCGGCAGGCGAGGTACTTTTCTTTGCTTCGCCAAAGAAAAGTACCCAAAAGAAAGGCGACCCCACTGTCTGCGTCCCCTGCGCTTCGCTACGGGGCAACCTGCGGTGCTCGCGGGCGGGGTGCGCTGCGGAACTCGCTGCGCGCTCGCGCGCTCCGCTCAAACAGCCGCAGCGAGTCAGTTCACGAAGCGCGTGTGTCCTGCGGCACACGCACCACCCCGCCCGCTGCGCTCCTCGGCGCATCCAGAGGGGAGTGGGGAACCAAACATCCCCCCGGGCCTTTGCTTCGCTCGGCCCCATCTCGCGGGTGCAAACACCACGCGCTGCGAAATCTGGGCCGAGCGAAGCAATGGCCCGAACGGATGTTGGCTGTTCGGCTGTTCGGCTGCCCCACCCCTGCTGGCTGCGCCTGAGGCGGGGCGGTT
>NZ_QAIM01000562.1:0-394 GCF_003061035.1 Acidovorax sp. HMWF018 | reverse complement strand
AGTCAGAGCACGAAGCATGGGCGTCGGAGCGCCCATGCTTCGTGCTCTGACTCGCCGTGGATGTCTGAACGAAGCTGCAACGCAGCGCAGTGAGTTCCACGGCGCACCCCGCAACCGACACGCCGCAGGTTTGCCCCTTCGCAACGCGAAGGGGTCGCAGACTGGGGGTCGCCTTTCTTTTGGGTACTTTTCTTTGGCGAAGCAAAGAAAAGTACCTCGCCCGCCGGGGCAACAACCCGGCTCCCGGGCTCAAACCAAGCACGCCATTCATAAACAGCAACGCTTCAGGCATTCACAACCTCGGAACGCCCACGCCACCGCTGCGCCCACCCCTCAAACGTGAGGTAAATCACCGGGGTCGTAAACAGCGTGAGCAACTGACTCAGGATCAGCC
>NZ_QAIM01000561.1:9611-19222 GCF_003061035.1 Acidovorax sp. HMWF018 | reverse complement strand
CTTGGGCGAGCCTCCACGGCCCGTACAACGCGCCGGGGTGCTTCGTTTGCCCATGGGCTCCGACACGACATCCTGCACCGGTCCACCATGGTCGAGGGGCCGGCCTTGCGCATCCACCACGCGACCCAACAAGCCGTCGCCCATGGGCAAACGAAGCACCCCGGCGCGTTGTACGGGCCGTGGAGGCTCGCCCAAGCGAGGCATGGGGATATATGGCGCAGCCGGCACCACACTCGCGCCACTGGACAGCCCATGGATATCGCCCGCCGGCATTAAAAACGCACGGTCGGCAGAAAACCCGACGACCTCAGCCAACACCGGCGCGTGCCCTGGCATTTGCACCATGCACTGCGACCCCACAGGCACGCGGATCCCCACCGCCTCCAGCACCAGTCCCGTCAGTCGGGTCAGCGTACCCCGCGTCTCCAACGGCGCGCCTTCGGCCACGCGCTCGCGCGCGTCGTCCATGAAGCGGGTCCAGGCAGAGTCAAGGTCGACGGTCATCGCCATCCCCAAGCGTCTCGTCGTCCCAGGGTGACTGCAGCCCCAGCGACGCAATGGCACGCTGCCACCGTTTGTCGATGCTGCCATCAACGACCGTGCCCGCCGACTCCACCATGCAGCCACCAGCAGGCACAGCGGCATCCGCCATCCACTGCACGCCAGGCGCATTGATCTCTTCGCGCAGAGGCTGGGCCATGGCCTCCATATCCTCCGGATTGAGCCGGACGGTGGCTGGCCGCCCTTCCGTGACCAGCATGCCCACGGCCTCCCGCACCACCGGCAACAAGGCATTGGGATTGACCGACAGTTCCTGGCGCACCACCTGGCGCGCGATGTCACACGCCAGCTCCAGCACCTGCTGCGCCATGTGCTGCTGCATGTCGATCAGGCTGGCTTCCAGTGTCTGCAGCACGCTTTGCATGCGCTGTGCCGCCTCTTGTCCCTGCTGGGCAATGTATTCATCCATGCGGCGCTGCCACTCGAGCGCCGTCTGCGCCTGCCCTTGGGCAAAGCCCTCTGCATATGCATCGTCGCAAGCCTGCTGGACAAGCGCCTGCTGTGCCGCTTCATCCAGCTCGGCGGGCAGCTCCGCCACAGGTTCCGGCTCGGGCTCTGGCTCGACCAGATCGGAGCCGTCTACGGCGGCAAACTTCCACTGCTTGAAGTCGCCGACTTCCTCGCTGGGAATGAACCGCGAATAGGACCGCTGGTTAGACGAAGGCATCATCACCACCGCCTCCGATCACGATCTGGCCTTCGTCAGACAGGCGACGCACCGTCTTGAGGATTTCCTTCTGCTGCGCCTCGACCTCGGACAGCCGCATCGGGCCGCGCGATTCGAGGTCTTCGCGCAGCGCGTCGGCTGCACGCGAAGACATGTTGGAGAGGAATTTTTCGCGCAGTTCGGGCACTGCGCCCTTGAGAGCCACGATGAGGGTTTCGGATGCCACTTCCTTGAGTACCGTTTGAATGGCCTTGTCGTCCAGCTTGAGAACATCCTCGAACACGAACATCTTGTCCATGATCTTCTGCGCGAGGTCAGGGTCGTAGCCCCGGATGGATTCGAGCACCACGGCGTCCATGTTGCCGCCCAGCAAGTTGATGATCTCTGCGGCAGCCTTGACGCCGCCCAGCGAACTCTTGCGGATCTTGTCCCCGCCCGCCAGCACCTTGAAAAGCACTTCGTTCAGGTCCTTGAGGGCTGTCGGCTGGATACCTTCGAGCGTGGCCACACGCAACAGAATTTCGCTACGCTGGCGATCCGTCAGGTGCATCAGGATGCCCGAGGCCTGGTCGCTGTCCAGATGTACCAGGATGGCAGCAACGATCTGCGGGTGCTCGTTACGCAGCAGTTCAGCCACTGACAGCGGATCCATCCACTTGAGACTCTCAATGCCCGAGACATCTCCGCCCTGCAAGATCCGGTCGATCAGCAGTCCCGCCTTGTCATCGCCGAGCGCGCGCTTGAGCACAGCGCGCACGTAATTGCCGGTGTCGGATACCAACAGGCTTTGCGCTGCGGCCGCGTTGGAGAATTTGTTGATGACCTCGTCCACCTTTTCGCGCGACACCGAGCGCATGCGCGCGATGGTCTCGCCCAGCTTCTGCACCTCTTTGGGCGAGAAATGCTTGAACACCTCGGCCGCCTCTTCCTCGCCGAGGGACATCAGCATGATGGCGGCATCGTGGAGTCCTTGGTCGTCCATGGTCGTGGTCCGTGCAATCGGTAGCGGTAGCGACGACTAAACGGGCTCGCCGTTCAGCCAGGTCTTGAGAATATTGGCGACCGCGACCGGATTCTCCTTGGCCAGCGTACGCGCATCTTCCAGGCGCAGCTGCTCGGGGGTCGCAGGCAACACTTCGTCCTTGCGGGCGGGCGCTGCCAATGCCGGGCGCTCGGGTGTTTCTGCCTCCAGCGCGTCCAGCTGTCCACCTGCCACCGGCTTGGCGGCACCGGCCTTGGCCGGCGCTGGGCCCTTGAGCGCAGGACGCACCAGCCCCATCAGCACCAGGGCAGCAAACAGAACCGCACCTACGGGCCAGGCAAAGGTCTTGGCCAGATCAACCACCTCAGGCTGCTTCCAAAGCGGGGTGTCTGTGATTGGCACTGCAGTCACCTGGAACGGCGTATTCATCAGATTCACCGAATCACCGCGTTCGCGATTGAAGCCAATGGTTTCACGCACCAGCGCCGTCATCTGCTCGATCTGCTCGGGCGTCAGCGCCTTGGTCACGGTCTTGCCCTTGTCCTCAGCCGACTGGTAGTTGACCACGACCGCAGCACTCAGCCGCTTGACTGCGCCTGTACTGCCACGGACCACTTTCACCGTCTTGTCCACTTCATAGTTGGTGGTGGACTCGCGCTTGTTGGACTGTTCCTCAGTGCCCTGTTGGCCGCCCGCGTTGGGCGCAGGGTTGGCGCCATTGATGGGCGCTGCAGACGGAGCGGGAGGCTGATTGGCAACCGCACCGGGCACACCCGTGGCGGTCTTCGTCGCGCTGCCACGGCTTTCCAGCACCTGCTGGCTGCGGACGGCGCTGGAGTCTGGCGTCTGGTTGGGGCGGAATTGCTCGGAGGTGGACTCGGTCTGGGAGAAGTCCACCTCAGCCGTCACCTGCGCCTTGACGTTGTCACGGCCGACCACGGGCTCCAGAATGTCCATGATGCGGCGCGAATACTGCTGCTCCAGCTGCTGCACATACAAGAGCTGCTGGGCATTGATTTCAGCACCGGCCGTGGTGTCGGGCGATTGGGACAACAGCTTGCCCGTGTCATCCAGCACACTCACGGCTGACGGCGCCAGTTCCGGCACGCTGGAAGCCACCAGATGCACGATGCCCGCGAGTTGGGCACGGTCCAGAATGCGGCCGGGGTGCAGGCTCACCAGTACCGAGGCCGACGGCTTTTGCTGCTCACGGAAAAATCCGTTCTGGTTGGGCAAGGCCAGGTGCACACGGGCACTTTGCACGGACGACAAGGCTTGAATGGACCGGGTGAGCTCCCCCTCCAGCCCGCGCTGGAAGTTCAGGCGCTCCTGAAACTGCGTCATCCCGAATTTGTTGGACTCCATCAGCTCAAAACCTGCGACGGAGCCCTTGGGCAGGCCCTGAGTGGCCAGTCGCAGACGCACGTCATGCACGCGCTCCGCTGGGATCAGGATGGCGCCACCACCCTCGGAATACTTGTAGGGCACATTCATTTGGGACAGCTGCGCCACCACGGCCCCGCCATCCTTGTCGCCCAGATTGGAAAACAGTACCCGGTAGTCGGGTTGGCGCCCCATCACGATGGCCGCAACGGCAGCAGCCACCAGCAGCGCCACGCCCGCACCCAGCCGCATGCGCTGCGCCCGGTCGAGGGCGGACAGCCGCTGCAGCCAGTTGGGACTGGCCGGCGTCGGGAGCGGATTGAGAGGGACTTCAGCAACAGCAGACATCTTGCTTTCCATTAAAGCAGGCCCTGCAACAGACCTAGCGTGGGGTCGATTATTCGGTCACGCCTCCAAAATGTTCGCTGGATAAGCCGTCCGTTTGGCCATCTATTCAGAGCGATGCATCCTGGGCCGGTAGCTAGGATACGCAGCATACCGCCATTCCCCTACGGATACCGCCATGGACCTTCGCATCTCCAGCTCAACCGCCCCGCTGACGGGCGCTGGCGTCGCGCGCCGTGCTGCAGCGCCGCAACCCACGGGCAATGAAGTCGGCTTCTCTGGCGCGCTCAAGGGCGCATTGCAGTCAGTGAGTGCCGCGCAGAACAAATCTTCCGAGATGCAAAAGGAGGTACAAATGGAAAACCCCTCCGTGAGTCTGGAAGAGACCATGGTGGCTATCCAGAAGGCGCAAATCGGCTTTCAAGCCACACTGCACGTGCGCAATCGCATGGTGCAGGCGTACACCGACATCATGAACATGCAGGTGTGACCTGCTGGCGACGTATAAAGGCCCCGTTCTCAACGGGGCAGCCGTGTGGCACTGCGCTGTATCAACACAAGAAACTATATTTTTGATAGCAGCAAAGGCATACTGCACTAAAGCTTCACGCACATCTAGTGCATTTTTTGACCCAGAGGCGCTTGGCGGTCGAAGTGGCGACAGGTTCAGTACCGCGCACTTTGGCACCCCCTGGACGGCACTACCCATCGCCGCAGTGCTCCGCTAATCCGGCCATCCCAGCCCTAACAAGCAACCACATTTGACCGCTAGGTCACTGCCGCACACAGCAGCAGCCCGGGAGCGTTGCGCTGCCCGCACTCAGTGCATCATCTGGGGCTGCCCCTCGAACAGATGCTCGAACTGCGCAAGCCAGGGCTCTGCCAGGCAGCGGATCTGCGCATCGTTGCGCAGGATGCGCTGCATGATGCGGGTCTTCTCACGGCGGTGCTCAGGCAGCAATTCGTGCTCTTGCGACTTGAAGCGCAGTTGCTCGATCAGCACTGCACAGGCGCCTTCATAGCGCACCACACCATCCCAATCCTTGAGCTTGGCCGCCTCCAGCATCTTGGCGCTGCTGTCCTCAATCGCCTTGTAATAGTCAATCAGCATGTGAGACATAGTCAGGCCTCCACCAGCACGGGCTGGCCCGAGGCGGGCGTTTCGGAGGCACCGGCACCCGATTTCTTGATTTCATTCCACCCGGTTGCCACGGGCTCGATCAGGCGCATGACTTCTTGCATCATGGCGTCGTCGTTACGGGCATTGGCCAGCGTAAGGCGATGGATGCAGTAGTCATAAAGCGCCCCCAGGTTCTCCGCCAGTTCACCGCCATCCACCTTGTCGAGCGAGGTGCTCAACCCCTCTTCCAGAATTCGGATGGCCTTGGAAATGGCATTGACCTTGCCGAGCACATCACCGCGCGCCATGGCGCCGCGTGCAGTGGCAATGGAGTTGAGAACACCTTCATACAGCAGGCTGACCAGCTGGTGCTGGTCGATCGTGTGCATGCTGGTCTCTACGTTGATGCGCTGGTAAGCGTTGGCTGCACGGGGGCTGTAGGCGCTGAACATGCTGACAATCCTTCCGAGGTATTACTTAAGTTATCGGCGTGCGCCAAGAAAACTGAAGCCTCTGTTTATTCAGCCCGTAGATTTATTCCAGGCCGCCACCTGCTGCGAGATATAGGCGTTCAGACCATTCAGGCTGCTCAACTGGCTGTCCAGCGCGTTATAGCGCCGCGTGATGCGTTTTTCAAATGCGTCAACCTTTTCGTTCACGCGTGTTTGGTCCTGGGAATTGCGCTTGAGACTCAGCTGCAGGGTGTCGTCCTTGGATTTGAAGAAACCATCGTTGGCCAGCAGATTGGTGGTCAGCGCCTTCAGTTGCACCGCAATGCCATCGGCCGATCCGCCTCCGGTGTTGCGGAACAGGTTCTTCACGTCGTCAGGCTTCTCAGTCAGGGCCTTGTTCAGCTTGGTGGAGTCGACGGCCAGATTCCCTCCCAGCTGCTGCGTGATGCCGACATCTGCCAGACGCTGGAAGGCCCCGCCACCCGTCGAGATCGACTGGATCGCGTTGCGCAGAGAGTTCTGCAGTGCCACAGCGGTCGAATCCCCTTGCAAAAGCCCTGCCGAACGGGTCTTTGCGTCGTATTTGGTCGCATCTTGGAGCAATTCGTTGATGGCGTTGTAGGCCTTCACGAATCCATCAATGTTGGACTGGATGGCAGAGTTGTCCTTGCTCACGGTGATATCAATGGGAGCCGTCGTCACTTGCTCGGCCTTGAAAGTTACACCCGAAATCGTGGACGCAAACGTATTAGTGGCCGAAGACACCGCGATCCCGTTGACCGTGGCCTTTGCATTGGCGGCAGCCTGTGTGACCGTGGCGCCATTGACGAGGCGGGACAAACCAGTGGCATCGGTGTTGCCGGCACTCTGGGGATCAGTATCACCACCTTCCATCACGCTCAGTCGAAATCCGAATTCCTCACCAGTGCTCTTGCTGCGCAGCAGCAAACGCTCGCCCGAAGCGTCGCTGAGAATCGACGCAGTGACCCCTGCATTGGCGCCATTAATCTTGCTGGCCACATCCGACAGTTTGTCGCTGGCGCTGATGCTGATGTCCACGGGCTGGCCACTGCCAGGCGTGAACGATGCGGGCGCCACACTCCACTTGCCCAATTCAAGGCGCAGCGTACCCGCCCCGAGCGCACCACCTACGGGCAGCAAAGCTGCCGACGCTGTGGCCTGTGCCTTGGCAAGGCTTTGGACTTCCACACTGAACGTTGTGGGCAGCGTGCCCCCAACGGCAGTGGCGGAAACATATTTGGAGTCGGATGACGTGGTGGCCACACCATTCCACCCGGTCACGCTGGTCAGCTTGCCAGCAGCGTCCTGTAGCGTGGAGACCAGCGACTTGATCTGCCCAAAGGCGGAAATCTTGGTATTGACCGTGGCCGCTTGCAGCTTGAGCGTGTCCAGGGGCTTTTTTTCCAGAGCGACGAGCTGAGAGATGATGTTTTTGACATCAAGTCCATTCGTGCCGACACCTGGGGATGAAATGGTTGCCATACAAACCTCCTGAACTGGTCCAACGGAAATTATGGCGCCGAACGGCGATCAAGAACGTCCGTAAACACGCCAGGAAACCCGTCTTATCCAGCGGTCCTGGCACCCGCTGTCCCAAAAAGCCAAAGGGCGGCGACAGAAATCTGCCGCCGCCTGGGCCACTTCAGGGCGCTGCAACGCCCCGACTGCCATGCCCTCTGCCTATTAACGCAGCAGGGCCAACACACCTTGCGGCAGCTGGTTGGCCTGAGCCACCATCGCCGTACCGGCCTGTTGCAGGATCTGAGCGCGCGACAGGTTGGCGGTTTCTGCGGCAAAGTCGGCGTCCAGGATACGCGAACGCGAGGAGGATAGGTTTTCCGACGTCACTTGCAGGTTGCTGATCGACGTTTCAAAGCGCGACTGCAGGGCACCGAGCTTGGCACGCTCGCCGTTGATGAAGGCCAGGGCGGAGTCCACGGTCTTGAGCGCATTGGTCGCGTTGCTGAACGTGGTCACGTCCAGGTTGGCCACAGCCTGCAATGCAGAGCCACCGTCATCCAGTTGGGTCGCACTAGTAGAGTCCACAGCGAACGACTTTTCCGAATCCAGGACGATGTAGCCGCCCGTATTCACCATTTCTGCGGCAGAGTTGGCCGTCAGCGTCTGGGCCGTACCGTTGCTGGCGCCAGCCGCATCGTAGCCGGTAACGGTCACATTGGCAGCATTGGCATTGGCTGTGTCACCCACCACGATGTCGTTGCCGGTAGCGTTGGTCAGAATCACTTGCGTGCCGTCCGAGCTCAGAGCAGCGTTGATGCCGGTCTTGGCAGCCTGGTCGTTGATGGCGGACACTGCAGCCGACAGGCGGTCGGTGCCGGTGGCAGAGGTCAGCGTGAACGACACCGTGACGGCGGCAGCAGACCCAACATTGTCGCCCTGCAAGGTCAGCGAATAGGAACCAGCCGAGGCCATGCCACCCAAACGCACTTCGGTGCGGGCAGTGGCAGTCACACCGGTGGTGGCCTTCATACCATTGATCTGATCGGCTGTTGCCTTGGCCGTCGCGTTCGACCCTGCCGCAATGCTGTTAGTACCCAGGTAGCCGCTGATGGCAATGGTGCCAGCAGCTACGCCGTTGGACGTCGCGCCCGCTGCCACGGTGGCCTGAGCACCGATGCCCGAGCCGTTCGATGCCACGTTTTGGTTGTTGCCGTACACCGTGGTGCGCAGATTGCCCGTTGCCGCCACGATGGTCTGGTTGGCGTTGGCGCCCACCTGGAACTGTTGCGTACCAAAGGTGCCGTCCAGCAGCTTCTGACCGTTGAATTCGGTGGTTTGCGAAATGCGGTCCAACTCAGACACCAGCTGGCCGACTTCCTGTTGCAGGGCCTGACGGTCGCCGGCGCTGTTGGAAGCGTTGGCCGATTGCACGGCCAGCTCACGCACCCGCTGCAGGATGTCGCCGGAAGCCTTCAATGCACCTTCAGCGGTTTGCGCCAGGGAGATACCGTCATTGGCATTGCGAACCGCCTGGTTCAGGCCACGAATCTGGCTGGTGAAACGCTCGGAAATCGCCAAACCGGCTGCGTCGTCCTTGGCGCTGTTGATGCGCAGGCCCGACGACAAGCGCTGGATGGACGTGTTCAGCGAGGTCTGGCTCATGCCCAGGTTGCGCTGTGCGGTGAGCGAGCTGATGTTGGTATTGATGGTGGAAGCCATTGCAAATCTCCAGAAAGAACTGACTGAATATGGCGTTGCCGCCAGCCGGGGCGCCAGCACCACGCTGGCTTCCTGGGTTCGCCAGTGCTCTTTAGCCTCTGGTGAACGGCGGGCCGCTTACGGTCCGTTGTAAGTGTTTTCGGGTCACCGCCGGAAAACTTGAGGGTCAAACGCGCAAGTTGTACGACTTTTTTGCCGCTTATCTCCCCAACGCCAAAAAGCGGCATCTCCACAATTCATCCATCGTTCCCTCATTGACAGCCGGACGGGTGCGCTTGAACCGGCAAACAGATCCGTCTTGCGACGTTAAGGAGTTTCGCCATGGCAGCAACCATCAATACCAACATCAGCTCGCTCACCGCGCAGCGAAATTTGGGCACCAGCCAGATGTCGCTCAACTCAGCCATCCAGCGCCTGTCGTCGGGCCTGCGCATCAACAGCGCCAAGGACGACGCAGCCGGTTTGGCGATTTCCGAGCGTTTCACCAGCCAGATTCGCGGCCTGAACCAGGCGGTTCGCAATGCGAACGACGGAATTTCGCTGGCCCAGGTGGCAGAAGGTGCGATGGGCTCCGCCGGCAACATCCTACAGCGGGTGCGCGAACTGGCCGTGCAATCGGCCAACGCTTCCAACAGCGCCGGCGACCGTCAGGCCCTGCAGCAGGAAGTCGGCCAGTTGGTGGCGGAACTGGACCGGATTTCGCAAACCACCGAGTTCAACGGCCAGAAATTGCTGGACGGCACCTTTGGTACGCAACAGTTCCAGGTGGGCGCCAATGCCAACCAGACCATCGTGGCAGCGACCGCCAACCTGCGCACCAACGTGTACGGCAACAACCAGAACATCGCCTCCAACGGCTCGGGTATTGGTGCACAGGCCCCTGCGACTGGCGCCACATCC
>NZ_QAIM01000561.1:0-9601 GCF_003061035.1 Acidovorax sp. HMWF018 | reverse complement strand
GGTTCGGTCTCCATCAGCGGCTACCTGGGCACAGGCACCATGACGGTAAATTCGAATGCCACCGCCAAAGCCACCGCCGATCAGATCAATTCCCTGCAGGCCACCACGGGCGTGACCGCAACCGCCCGCACCGAAGTACGCCTGGGAGGCATGGCCTCGGCCGGGTCCTATTCGCTGACGCTGGAAGGCGACAACGTAGGCGCATCCCGCACGATCTCGTTCACCTTGACATCCGCCACCGGCACAGACCGCCTTTCGCCTGCCGTATCGGCGATCAATGAACAATCTGCAAAAACCGGCATCAACGCCTCGCTGAGCTCGGACGGCACCCAGATCATCCTGACCAACGCCACTGGCAACAACATCGTGGTGGGAGATACCACCAATGCCAATGCAGCCGCCGTGAGCGTGACCGGCTACGACGCGGCAGGCGCCAGCAACGGCACTGCGCAGACCTTGGCAGCCGATGCCACGGTCGACAACGTTGCCACCGGCGGCTACATCACACTCGACTCTGAGAAATCGTTTGCCCTGACCTCTGCCAGCAACCAGCTGGACAGCGGTGGATCGTCACTGCACACCGTGGCCAACCTGGACGTGACCACCTTCACCAGCGCCACCGATGCGCTCAAGACCGTGGACTCGGCCCTGGCCTTCATCAATGGCGAACGCGCCAAGCTCGGCGCCTTGCAGTCGCGCTTTGAAACCAGCATTTCCAGCCTGCAGATCACATCGGAAAACCTCTCTGCCTCGCGCTCGCGTATCCAGGATGCCGACTTCGCGGCAGAAACCGCCAACTTGTCGCGGGCTCAGATCCTGCAACAGGCCGGCACGGCGATGGTGGCTCAAGCCAACCAAATCCCGCAAGGCGTGCTGTCGCTGCTCAAGTAATTGACCCAGCCCACACGCCGCGCAGTGGAATTGCAACGCAACGACAAGGGGCCCCAATGGGCCCCTTTTCACATGGCACACTGTGCGGCGCCCCCCGCTTCTTAGCTTGTAGATCGGCAGCCACGTGCAATCCAAAAACACCGCCCAGGACGATCCCCGCCTCCATGCGGCACTCGCAGCCGCCGACTGGCCCACGCTGACTCGGTTGTGCCGCCAAATTCTGCGCAAGAATGGCCGCCACCTGGGCGCCCATCGCCTGCTGGGCTTCTCGCTCCACAAGCAGCGCGAGTTCGACGCAGCTCTCAAGGCCTACAAGCAAGCCTATGCGTACTGGCCAGGCGATGCCGAGCTGCTCATCAACTACGCCAACATCCTGATTGAGCAAGCACGCAACTACGACGCACTTCCGCATCTCGAAAAGGTCTGCGAGCTGCGCCCCCAGCAAGCCGTTGCATGGATCAAACTCGCCGAGTGTTGCTATTTGATCAATTTGCACAGCAAGGGATTTGATGCGAGCCAGAAAGCCCTCGCGCTGGCTGACTCCATGCCGCTGACAGTCGGTGCCCTGATGCAAAGCGCCATTCACCGCCGCGAGCTGGGCCAGGTGCGCGAGGCTGTACAGGATTGCGAGAAAGCCATCGCGCTCAGCCCCGGCGACCCTGGAAACTACACCAACAGGCTGCTTTTCATGCTGGCGAACCCGCAGGTGAACGCTGCGCAGCTGTCTGCAGCCGCCCGCCAGTTTGGCAGCGTCTTTGAGCCCCCACTGCGCCCCAACTGGCCCAGCTTTTTGGCCCATCGCGGCTCGCCCTGGCGCCGCCTGAAGATTGGGTTTCTGTCACCAGACTTCCGCATGCACGCCGTCATGTACTCGGTGGAGGGGCTGCTGGCCCAGCTGGACCGGCGGCAATTCGAGGTGTATGCGTTCTACCTGTTCCCCAAAGGCGACCATGTCACAGAGCGGGTGGAATGCCATGTCGACCACTTCGTGCGCCTGGCTGGCTTCAGCCCCGAGCATCAGGCCGATGCCATCCGCGCCCAAGGCATAGACATCCTGGTCGACTTGGCGGGCCACACGGGCAACAACGGCCTGCTCATCCTGGCGCACAAGGCTGCACCAGTGCAGGTGTCGTGGCTGGGGTTTCCGGCCACCACCGGGCTCACCGCCGTGGACTACAAGTTCACGGACGAAATCACCGACCCGCCAGGCGTCGATGACCAGTACACGGAACAGTTGTACCGGTTGCCTACGCTGTTCGCCTGTTACCGGCCCATGAGCCGCAATCCCCTGTGGCGTTACCAGCCCCGCTATCAGGTGCGCCCCTCGCCCGCGATAGATAACGGGTTCATCACCTTCGGCTCCTGCAACAACCTGGGCAAGCTGACGGATGAAGTGCTGGCACTGTGGGGGCGTGTCCTGGAAGCCGTGCCTCATTCACGCTTGCTGATCGAGGGCAAGAATTTCGATCGCCCCGAGTTCGCGCAGGCCTACCGCGATCGCTGCGAGGGACTGGGGCTCCCGCCTTCGCGGCTGGAGCTGGTGCCGCTCAACCAAGACAACCAATACCTGACCTACCACCGCATCGATATTGCGCTGGACCCATTTCCACTCACCGGCGGCACGACCACTTTCGATGTGTTGTGGATGGCGGTCCCCATCGTCTCCATGATGGGCGAAAGTTTCAAGAGCCGCATGGGCGTCGGCATGCTCAGCTACCTGGGGCGAAAGGAGTGGCTGGCAGAGAGCCCGGACGACTATGTGCGCATTGCTGCGGGCCTGGCAGCAGATACCCAGGCGCTCAATGCGCTTCGGCTCAACCTGCGTAGCGAAGTGGAAAACTCTGCGCTCATGCGCGAAGACCTCTACTGCCGGCACTTTGGCGAAGGCCTGCGGGTGATGTGGCTGAAATGGTTGGCTCAAATGGAGCATCCCGACGATCCTCAGGCGCAGGAGCAGGCCATGCAGAGCTGGTTACCGCAGTTCCCGCAAGAGTGGGAGCAACCCCCAGTCCTGGGCGTCGGCTTGAAACCCGGCCAGCGGGTCAGCCTGCACGCAGCCCACCAAAGCCTGCAGAACCTGGTTGAAAAAGCACGGACCTCCTCTCCGCCCCGGCGAATCGGCGAATCAGCCCCCTTGATCACGGATCGCCACTGGATTGCCGTGACCGAGCTGGCCGAAAAAGTGCTCAACGCCGTACCACACGATCCCGTCGCTCTGGCGTGCCTTGCCGAAGTGGAGCATGCACACGGGCACACCGAATTCGCGGTGACTTACCTTCAATATGCGACGCAAGCCATGGGGATGGACATCCCTGGCCCCTGATGCTGCGTGTCAGATCCGGAAAATGTCGAGCAGCGCATTGCGCCGGGTGGGCTTGAAAACCACCCTGCCGGCGTCGCCACGGTAAATGGTGCACTGCCCGGGTGAGTGGGTGTTGACCAGGCTGACCCCTTGAGACAACACCGTGCCGTCGCCCACCTGACAGTCCCCAATGATGGCGGTGCCCGCGTACATGATGACGCCCTCTCCAAGCACGGGTGCCACCCCATGGTTCTTGCCGACGGTGGAATTCTGGTAGATCACCAGATAGTTGCCGTAGCTTGCCTTGGCGAAGACGATCCCGACGGAATGTCCGATGAAGAAAACCGGCGGCATCTCAATTTCGTAAAAGAGGTCGATACCGTTCAAGGCCTTGTTCAGCAAGAACAGGCGTGTGGGAGTTTCCGTACTGGCCGTGCGGCGCCAGATGGTATTGGCCAGAAAGTACAGAAAACTGCAGTACTGCGTGGAATGCAGCGGATCAAAGCAGTCCTGCCGCCAGGGCCGGACGGCATTGATACACCCGTGCAGGCGAGCAAGTGCTTCGTCCAGGCACGCATCAATGTCCATGCGGGGATCGAAATCGTCTGGCAGTGTGTAGTGCAGTTGCTGCACCACGTAGCGCAGCAACCGATCACGGTCCATTCGCAAAATTTCCATGCCCAGCCTCCTTCAACGACCTCAGGGCCTGTTCAGGCCCGGGGTACGTGCAGTTGCATGTACACCAAGCTGGCAGGGGCCCCTACTGCATGAGGGTCCTCCTTCCAGTCCACCCCGCCAGGGACTGTGCTGGCCACGATGGGCACTCGCTGGTACTCCTGAAAACCCACCTTGCGGTAAAAGTCGACCGCCGGATTGTCCGATCGCACCCGCACGGCCAGCGTCTGCAGCCCGAGGGCATCGCGCGCCCAGTGCATCAGCGCCAGCAACGAGGCCTTCATCAACCCCGGAGGGGATGAACCTCCACTGACAATGGCATCGGCCTCGCCATAACCACGCTGCCAATCAATGAAGCCCAGGCCCACGTGCCCCACACGCTCGCCGTCCAAGGTTTCCACCATGAACAACATCTTGCCGGGGTTCTCGTGAACCGCTCCAGCCAGCCAGGCGGCGGTGCGCTCAGGGGTGGATACAAACTCGGTCAGGAAAGATTTGACATGGCGGTTTCGCCACTCCGTCAAAAGCCGCACATCAACAGCATCGGTGTGTCCAGGCACGGTGGCTATGGGTCGAACGACCGCTGCCAGCGGCTGCCCCACCGGCAACAACAGGCCAGGCTCGCCAGCACGGGCCGTCTGTTTGATGGCAGCAAAAAGCTGCTGCCCAGGGGTGGATGCACTCATGGCGGCCTCTTCAGCGTTGGGCAAAGTAGCGACGCACCTGCGCAGCCACGGTGTCCACGCTTTCCAGCGGCATGCGCGAGTGCAACGGCAGCGAGAGAATGCCCTTGCCCACGCTGTCGGTCACCGACAGGTCCCCTGCCCTGCAGTCCTTCCAGAGCGAGAACCAGTGCCCAGGCTGCCAGTGGATGCCGGTGTCCACGCCGTTCTCCTTCAGGAAGTCTCGCAGCGCATCGCGGTGCTCTGCCGGCACCCGTATGTAGTACAGAAACGGGTTGACTTCGGCAAAATCGGTACGGGGAGTGCGCACCTGCGCAATGCCTTGCAGCTTTTCGTTGTAGCGGCGCGATGCTGCCTGACGGCTCGACTTGATCACATCGAGCTTGCCCAGCTGCGCCAATCCGATCGCGGCGTGCATGTTGAGCATGTGGTAGCGAAATCCCACCCGCTCGACATCAAAAGTCCAGGCACGCTTGTTCTGGTACATCACCTCCGCAGGCTGCTGCATGCCCAGCAAACGCAGCTCGTGCACACGACGCAACTCCTCTTCCGTACGCACAACAATCGTGCCGCCATCGAGACAGGTCACTGTTTTCACCGGGTCATGGCTGAAAACGCAGATGTCGGAAAAGCTGCCGACCATCCGCCCTTTGTAGCTGGAACCAAATGAATGCGCCGCGTCATGGATTACGCGCAGCTTGTGGCGCTCTGCGAACGCGGCAATGTCTTCATGGTTGCTGATGATGCAGTCGTAGTCCATCACGATGACGGCCTTGGTGCGTGGGCTCACCAGGGACTCGGCCTTGACAAGGTCCAGCTCGAGTGTGTCGTCGTTGCAGTCGCAGAACACGATGTCCGCCCCCACCCAGGTGATGGCCTGGTAGTCGGCCGAACAGTTGAATGCCGACACGATCACCTCGTCCCCCGGTCCCACGCCCGCGAGCAGCAGCGCGATGTGCAAGCCCGCCGTGCCGGTGCTCACCGCTGCCACATGGCGGTCCGGGGCCTGCAGGATCTCTTTCACCTTTTTCTCGAACCCCGACACATAGCTGCCCATACCGAGCCATCCCAGCTCCAGCGACTCTCGGCTGGCATCGATTTCTTCTTGTTCGATCAAGGGCTTGAACATTGGGATCATGGTGGTCTCCTTCGGTTGTGTACGGTTCAAATGGGCGTAGCGCTAGGTATTCGGCTACCAGACTTCTAGGCGAGGAATGGCCGTGACAAACTGGCCTCCCCATTCACGTATTTCGCTCAGCTGCAAGCTGATTTCGCTCCGCAGGTTCCACGGCAGGATGAGGATACGTTGCGGCTTGTGGGCGAGCAGGTGCGCCTCGCTCACCACGGGGATGTGGCTGCCCGGCAGGAATTGGCCTTGCTTGGCGGGGTTCTTGTCCACCACGTAGGGCAGCAGGTCGGGCCGCACGCCCGCAAAGTTGAGCAAGGTGTTGCCCTTGGCCGCAGCACCATAGGCACCCACGGTGATGCCGTCGGCCTGGCATTGAAGCAAAAATGTGAGCAGCTCGCGCTTGACCCGTATGGCCTGGGTCTGAAAATCGCAATAGAAACCTGCCCCCAGCATGCCGGCTGCCGCCTCGGTGGCCAGCAGTTGCTGCACGCGGGCGGCGCCTTCGGGCGTGGCCTGGGGGTGGCCCACGGTATCGGCGCGGGCGGCAAACACCCGCAGGCTGCCGCCGTGGGTGGGCAGCTCCTGCACATCGATCACCACCAGCCCGTTGACCGCAAAGATGCGTTGTACGGCCGTGAGCGACAGATAGGAATAGTGCTCGTGGTACGCCGTGTCGAACTGGCAGCCCTCCACCATGCGCAGCAGGTGCGGAAACTCGAAGGTGGCCACGCCGTGGGGCTTGAGCAGCCGCGTGAAGCCGCCCACAAAGTCGTTGATGTCGGGCACATGGGCCAGCACGTTGTTGGCGGCGATCAGGTCGGCCTGGCGGCCGGCGGCAGCCAGCTCATCGGCCAGCGCCACGCCAAAGAACCGATCCACCACCGCTATGCCCTTGGCACGGGCTGCAGCTGCGGTGCTGGCCGTAGGCTCCACGCCGTAGCAGGGGATGCCGGCCGCCTGCACGTACTGCAACAAGTAGCCGTCGTTCGATGCGACCTCGACCACGCGGCTCGCGGCGGTGAGGTCCAGGCGCTCGCGCATCGCCTCGACATAGGCCTTGGCGTGGGCCAGCCACGACGATGAGAACGAGCTGAAGTACGCGTAGTCGTCGGTGAACAGCGCCTCGCGCCCGGCGTGGTCTTCGGTCTGCACCAGCCAGCAGGTCTCGCACACCAACAGGCGCAGCGGAAACCAGGTTTCGGGCGCGCGCAGGGCGGCCTCGCGCAGGTAGGCGTTGGACGGGGGCGCGCTGCCCAGGTCCAGAAACGGCAATTGCAGCGGGCTGCCGCAGTGTCGGCACTTCACAGGCGCACTCCTTCGAATTCTTCGGTCATCCCGGGCTGGCCTGCGTCGCGGGGCGACATTTGCCCCACCGGCAGCGGCCAGGCAATGGTCAGACGCGGGTCGAGCGGGTGCAGCCCCGCCTCGGCGGCGGGCGCATGGGCTGCAGAGTGGCAATACAGCAGCTCGGCATGGTCGGTCAGCGTCTGGAAGCCGTGGGCAAAACCGGGCGGGATGAGCAGCGCGTTGCCGTTGTCTGCGGATAAATGCTCGGCATGCCACTGCAAAAAGGTGGGAGAGCCCTGGCGCAGGTCCACGGCCACGTCCCAGACCTCGCCACGCAGGCAGGTCACCAGTTTCATTTCGGCGTGCGGCGGCTTTTGGTAGTGCATGCCACGCACGGTGCCTTGGAGGGCTGTATAGCTCTGGTTGACTTGGGCGATCGGGCCCGCCCAGCCTGCGCCCGCCAGTTCATCGGTGCAGAACAGGCGCGCAAAAAAACCGCGCTCGTCCACCAAGGGCTGTCGTTGCACGCGAAACAACCCCGCCAGGGGCAGCGGCGCCAGGGCCAGGCGGCTCATGGGCGGGCCTCCCACGCGTCGATGTCGGCCAGGCACAGCGCGCGCGCATCGGCGCCGCCAAGGTGCTGTCGGTACCAGTTCATGGTGCGGGCCACGGCGGTGTTCAGCGCCCAATGCGGGGCTACGCCCAGCACCTGGCGGGCGTGGGCAGTCTCCAGCGCGAGCCAGCCGGCTTCGTGGGGGCCATCACTCTCTTTTTCATAGCTTGTTGCGCTGGAAGGATATGCGCTGGAGGCTAATTCGATGACATTTTTGACCGTAGCGGCCTCGTGCGGCAGTGGGCCAAAGTTGTAGGAACCGGCCAGTGCGGGCGATTCCCACAAGCATTGGGCCAGGCGCAGGTAGGCGGCCAGCGGCTCCAGCACATGCTGCCAGGGACGCGTTGCCTGGGGGCGGCGGATGCGCAGGGTCTCACCCTTCTCCCAGGCGCGCACGGCGTCGGGCAGCAAGCGGTCTTGCGCCCAGTCGCCGCCGCCAATCACATTGCCCGCGCGGGCGGTGGCCACAGCCACGCCCTGGGCTGCAAGAAAGGAATCACGGTAGCTGGCGGTTACCAACTCCGCCGCCGCCTTGCTGGCGCTGTAGGGGTCGTGCCCGCCCAGCGGGTCGTCTTCGCGGTAGGGGTAAACCCATTCACGGTTGCAGTAGACCTTGTCGGTGGTGACCACCACGGCCACGCGCACGCCCTCCAGCCCACGCAGCGCGTCCAGCACATGCGCCGTGCCCATGACGTTGGTGGCAAAGGTGTCGAGTGGCTCTGCATAGCCGGGCCGCACCAGCGCCTGCGCGGCCAGGTGCAGCACCACATCGGGCCGGGCGGCGTGCACGCGCAGGGCCAGGGCCGGGGCGTTGCGGATGTCGCAAAAATGGCTCTCCATGCCCGGGCCGCCCTGCCCCAACTGGGCCAGGCTGAACAGGTTAGGCTCGCTAGCAGGGGGCAACGCCACGCCGGTCACCTGCGCGCCCAGGCGTTGCAGCCACAGGGCCAGCCACGCGCCCTTAAAGCCGGTGTGGCCGGTGAGCAACACGCGCTTGCCGCGCCAGAAGTCGGGATCAGGGCGCATCGTGGTTTACCAGCACTTCCAGGGGGCGCGGCCCGATTGCCACAGGTCTTCGAGCAGATTCTTCTCGCGCAGCGTGTCCATGGGCTGCCAGAAGCCGGTGTGCTCAAAGGCGCGCAGCTGGCCGCTGGTGGCCAGGCGGGCCATGGGCTCCAGCTCCCAGCTGGTGGCGTCGCCGTCGATGAGGTCGATCACCTCGGGCTGCAGCACAAAAAAACCGCCATTGATCCAGCCACCGTCGCCCCGCGGTTTTTCCTCGAACCCCGCCACGGTGTCGCCATCACGCACCAGGGCGCCGTAACGGCCCGGGGGCTGCACGGCCGTCACCGTGGCCTGGCGGCCATGGGCGCGGTGGAAGGCAAACTGGGCCGTCATGTCGAGGTCGGCCACGCCATCGCCATAGGTAAAACAGAAGGGCTCGCCTGCAGGCAGGTATTCCTGCGCCCGGCGCAAGCGACCGCCGGTCATGGTGCTTTCGCCGGTGTCCACCAGCGTCACCCGCCAGGGCTCGGCATGGCGATGATGCACTTCCATGCGGTTGTTGGCCATGTCAAACGTCACGTCGGACATGTGCAGGAAGTAGTTGGCGAAGTACTCCTTGATAACGTAGCCGCGGTAGCCCAGGCAGATGATGAAGTCATTGACGCCGTGGGCAGAGTACATCTTCATGATGTGCCAGAGGATGGGCCGCCCACCGATCTCGATCATGGGCTTGGGCCGCAGGTGCGACTCCTCCGAAATGCGGGTACCAAGCCCGCCTGCCAGCAGTACAGCTTTCATGCCCGCAGCATAGTGCAGGCCCTCACGGCCAAAAAGGTCCAGTCACAGCAGAAACACCGTCCAAATGAGGCGTTTGCATGCGATGTGGGCGCACGGATGGCGGACACGCTGCGCAAGGGCTCACTTAGGGCTACGCTGAACAAGCCCTCGAAATTTCCCGCGCGAACGCGGAAGACGCCATTTTTTGGATTTTGTGGCCTCTTGCGCCGCCCATTTGG
>NZ_QAIM01000560.1:0-2223 GCF_003061035.1 Acidovorax sp. HMWF018 | reverse complement strand
TTCATGTTGGTTTCCTTGAGGGGATCAGTGGCCTGCACCGGCTTCGGCAGCGGCTGCGCCACCGCCCGAGACGCCAGCGCTGGTGGGCTTGCCGATGAGAGAGGCCTGAAGGGCGGCGTCCGCCAGCCAGAACTGCTGTTCGGCGTTCAGGGCCGCCATCACCGAGTTCACCTGGTCGCGGGAGTCGGCAAGCAACTCGAAAA
This sequence comes from Acidovorax sp. HMWF018, assembly GCF_003061035.1. Classification (NCBI taxonomy): domain Bacteria; kingdom Pseudomonadati; phylum Pseudomonadota; class Betaproteobacteria; order Burkholderiales; family Comamonadaceae; genus Acidovorax; species Acidovorax sp. HMWF018. The sequence goes on along the minus strand of NZ_QAIM01000560.1, from coordinate 2,020 downwards.
CGCTGATCAGCATCCCGTTGTAGCGAAGCTGGTTTTCTTCGGAGATGGTTTTCCGCAGGGGAATCACCTCGTCGCGGTGGTGACGCGCGATGTCATATGCAGTGCGGTACGCGGAGTAGCTCTCCCTAAGGTTCGAACCCGCCGCGCGTGCGGTTGCTTCCAGGCGGTTGGCCGCAGCCAGGGTCTGCGCATTCATGGCGTCGCGCCGCATTCCACCCCAGTCGAAGATCGGCAGCTGCAGGCTGATCTCGAAGCCGCGCCGCGTGGAGTGGGTGTTCTCGGCGGCATCAAAGACAGAGTCGCGCCGCACGCCCAACTCGATGTCTGTGAAGGTCGTGATCCTGTTCCAGCCTTGCGCGCGTGCAGCTGCGTCGTAGTCAGCCTTCGCGATCTGCAGATCCAGCCGACCCTTCGAAGCCTGACGGCCAGCGTCCGATGGAGACAGCGGCTCCTTGGGAAGTGTGGGAAGGCGTTCAGGCAACTTGAGCTGTTGGGCTTGGCTATCGTCCAGGCCTAGCAGCCGCACCAGCTCCTCACGGGCTGCCGTGACCTGGTGCTGCGCACTGGCAAGCTGGGTCGCAGTGTCGGCGTAGAACGCTTGCTGGCGCACACGATCGAGCTTGTTGAAATTGCCCACCGCCTGCATGCGCTTGGCCAACTCAGCGCTGGCTTGAGCACTTGCGACGACCTGTTGGGTGTATGCCAGTGTCTGTTGCGCGGCGACAGCCCGGACCCAGGCCTGACGTACCTGCGTGACTTGGTCCACTACGTCGCTGCTCAGGCGCAACTGGGTCTGCTTGATGCGCTGCTCGGCGATGCCTTTGCGTGTCGGCAAGGTCAGCAGGTCCAGCAGGCCGAAGGACAGGATGCGGCCGATCTCCGTCTCGCTGCCCAGGCGAACGCGCTCCAGGCTCAGAATGGGGTTGGCAATGCGACCCGACTGGGCTGCCGTAGAAGAATCTGCCCAGTTTTGAGCCACGATGGCTTGCAGGGACGGGCTATTGACCAGAGCGAGTTGAACGGCATCCTGTTGACTGAGCGGTTTGGCCAACAAGTCCGAGGCACGCCGGCGCAAGGCCTCTTGCTCATTCTTGGCTCGGGCCAAGGTGAGTTTGCCGTCCGTGAAACTGCTGGTTGCTGCGTTGGCGCTGGAGATGTTTTGCTCCAGGTTCACGCTGGCACAGCCAGACAAAACCGCAACTGCGGCAACAGCGATCACGAGTTTGGCGCGGGGCATACGCAGGGGGCGGCTCATTGTTTGCCCCCGTGGTGTGCGTCATGGCCTTGGGCTGGTTGGTCCTGGCCCGCTGCGGGTGCGGACTGGCGCATTTCCTTGGCATAGGCCCGCCATCCTCCGATTTCACCCACTTTGTCGTTGGCGGCCTTCCAAGGCTGTACGGATTGCTCCTTGTAAACCTCATAGCCCGTGAGAGCTGAACGGTACGAGAGTTGGTAATCCACCTTCTCGGAGGCACCGTCCGGCATCTGAGCAAGTGCCAGAGAAGGTGCCAGCAGTGCTGCGGCCAGCCAGGGGATTGAGTTAAGTCGTGAAAGCCAAGAATTTCTCATAGATTCACCATGCGTTTTGATGCAACGCATTGTGTGAGTTATTGGCTTCCAAAGACATAACGGCTTGATTACATATTTGTCATGTTCAAGAAAGGCAGAAATCTGCAGGCACACTGGCGACCTCTTGCAGAGCCAAGGAGGTCTCGTGAAGATACTGATCGTTGAGGATGAACTCAAAACCGGGGAATACCTGCGTCAAGGCTTGCGTGAAGCAGGATTCAACGCAGATCTGGTTCACAACGGTGTCGATGGCCTGCGTCTGGCTCAAGAGGAAGACTACGATCTGGTGATCCTGGATGTGATGCTCCCTCGGATGGACGGCTGGCAGGTCCTCACCAATATGCGTCGCCGTGGCCTTGAGATGCCCGTGTTATTTCTCACGGCAAAGGACCAGGTTCAGGATCGCGTCAAAGGCCTAGAGTTGGGCGCAGACGACTATCTGGTCAAGCCG
>NZ_QAIM01000559.1:15495-16428 GCF_003061035.1 Acidovorax sp. HMWF018 | reverse complement strand
ACCGCGCACAGCATGGCGCCTGCGGCCCTCGTACCCCACTGCGCCCGCGCGAGATTCAGGCGGTTGCGAAGGCTGCTCCAAGCCCAGGGGCCGCCCACCAGCCACACCCCACTGCCCACGGCAAACAGCGCCATGGTGAGGGCCCCCTCCAGCGCCCCCCCGCTGAGCGCCGCGACCAACAGGGCCGAATAGAGCAGTCCACAAGGCATCAGGGCCCACAGGACCCCGGCCGCCATCACTCCGCCCGGAGCCCCGACCAGCGGACGAACACGCGCCCACACAGAGCGGCCCGCCTGCTCCACCCAGGCAGGCTGCCGAGACTGCACCATCATCATGAGCCCCCAGGCCATCACCGCCACATGCATGAGTGTCCAGGCGGGGCGCAGCGCGCTGGTTTGCTGGGTCAGCCATGCCAGACTGTCCATGGCCAAGGCCGCCAGTGCACCTGCGCTGGCATACCCCACCAGGCGCCCTGCGTGAAAGGCCATGGTGCGCTGCAGCGCACCGCCACGCGGCGCCCAGCGCACCTCCTGCTCCGCGCCACCGTCCGCCTGTGCTGCGCCGCCCTGCCGCACCAATGCTCCGCAGGGCGCGGAACACATGGCCAAGCAATGGGACCCGCCGGCGAGTCCCATGAGCAAAGCAGTCCAGCCAACAGTGGCAAGCATAGGTGTCAGATGATGCGCGAAAATCGGGCGCGGTTGCGGTCTGCCTGCAGATAACGGTCAAAAACCATGGCGATACCGCGCACGAAGAACCACCCGGTGGCGGTCACTTCAATGCCCTCCGGCCCCACCCGTACCAGCCCCTGCTCCTGCATACCCTCCAGCTGCGCCAACTCTGCTGCGAAGTACTGGCGGAAATCGATCAGCCACGCCTGCTCCATCGGCTCGAACAGCAGCTCGCCCTGGCACATCAGGGCCATGATGGCCG